>JAHIRM010000003.1 GCA_018818595.1 Bacillota bacterium | reverse complement strand
TCGGACCAAGAAAACCATATACTTCACCTTTTTTAACTTCAAACGATATATCGAAAACACCTCTATTGAACCCAAAATCTTTTGTAAGATTTTTCACTTCTATCATTTGTATATTCTCCTGTTATCCTATTTTTGTTTGAACTTCATTGTTATCACTAAAACTTTCATGACTATTATATCATCAAGATGTTACATTTGCAACACTTGTAACTTTTGTAACTTTTAGTTAGGTTATTTTGCTGTATTAACTAAATTTGCAACAGGTACTTATCACAATGAAAAGTACGATAAGATTATGAATTATAAGGTTGTTATTATCTAATTTTTTTTGAAATAAAATATGTTGCGTAAGACAACCATTCGGACAAAAAAGGCGATTTTTCACCAAAAAATATGTTCCCACAATGGACGAAATTTGCACACATAGACAAAAAAAGCCATCGGATACCTATGAAGGTCATCTGATGGCTGATTTTTATTAAGTTGGGTTAAAAATAGAGTGCTGTCAAGTATGTATCAAGTATATAACAAGTGCTATTTTAATGAAAGCAACGTGATAGACTCTACATGGTTTGTTTGTGGAAACATATCTATTGGTTGAACTTGGCGAAGTGAGTATCCAAACCCTACGAGTATTTTTAAATCTCTCGCTAATGTTTCTGGATCGCAGGATATATACAAGAACTTTTTCGGTTTAATAATTTTAACGCTATCTAAAAAAGCTTGATTTAAACCAAGACGAGGAGGATCTACAATAATTGTATCAATACTCGTTTTTTCATATGCTAATTTAGAAAGATACACTGGTGCATCGTCTTGATTAAATCTAACATTATACGCTTTGTTCAATTTGGCGTTTTGTATGGAATTCTTAACCGCTTCTTTACTGATTTCTACTGCTAATACTTTTTTGACATGGTCACTAAAAATAATCCCTATTGTTCCAACACCCGAATAAGCGTCCAAAACAACATCATCAAGAGTCGGTTTAACAAGTTCTAATGCTTTCTTATAGAGTAATTCCGTTTGTTTTGTATTCACTTGGTAGAATGTTCTAGAAGAAAGTATAAATGTTTTTCCTAAAATAATATCTAAAATAGTTCCTTTGCCATAAAGAATTCTCTCAAAATCTCCAAGAACAACGGATGTTGCCCTTGAATTTACATTTTGTACAATCGTTGTGATTTCAGGATGAGCCTCTCGTAAAGCTTTGATGAAATTATTTCTTCCGGGAAACATTTCTTGTGCAGTAACAATCACAACTAAGATTTGTTTTGTGGAAGAACTTGCTCGAACTAGAATATGGCGAATTAGCCCCGTTTTCTTGTCTTCATCATATGGATGAATTTTGTGTTGTTGCATAATGTTCTTACAAGTCTTTATAATTGTATTTGCCGTGTCAACTTGTATAACACACTGATCAATATTTATAATGGAATGAGTGTTTTCTTCATAAAATCCACTCATAACTTTTTTGTTTTTATCGGAAATAACCATCTGACTTTTGTTGCGGTAAAAAAACGGATCTTTCATACCTATACAAGGCAAACACACAGAAGAATCCAAAGAATATTGTTCTAGATATTCTTTTACTAAATTTGTTTTAAGTTCAACTTGTTGAAGATATGGAATGTGTTGTAGTTGGCAGCCTCCGCATTCGTTAAATTTAGAACACTTCGCTTTAACACGGTCATCAGATGTTTTGATGAACTTTTCTACTTTCCCAAAACCATTTTGAAAGATTGTAATTTCTGCTTTTTCAAAAGGCAAAAGATTAGCAATTGTAAAAGTTCGATTATTATCCAAAACAAGCCCATATCCATGACGATCTAGTTTAATACATTCATAAATATCTTTTTTCATAATATCACCATCTTTATTCTTATATTATAACTCGATTTCCTAAAAAAAAAGCAAATAGCTATGCTTTTTGCTTATTTTGCATACATTTGGTAAAGTAACCAATTAACAAATCTCTTTGGTAAAATTCTTTTTAAAAATACAAATAATTTGTATTCAAATCCAACTGTTACACTTACTGGCATTGATTTTCGTTTCATTAATTTGTAGATGACTTTGGTAACACTACTTGCCGGTTTTCCATTTTCTTCATCTTTTTCCATCTTTTCAATGGAGCGTTTAATTCGATCCTTGTAGAGTTCATCTTGAATCACTTTTGGTTGAATACGGTTTTTAGTAAAACCTGTTTTTGTATCGCCTGGCAAAACTGTAGTAACATCAATACAAAATGGTTTAAGTTCCATTCTTAAGCACTCAGAAAACATGCCAATGCTAGCTTTTGTCATGGAATAAAACGCTTGAAAAGGAATGGATAGTTCACCTGCAACAGAACCAATATTGATAATTTTTGCGCGTTTAGATTTTCTTAATAACGGGATAGCAGCTTGTGTAAGTAAGAATACTCCAACCACATTTACTTGGAAGATGGAATTAACTTCTTCCAAAGAAGTATGTTCAATCGCTCCACTTATTCCCATTCCTGCACAATTAATTAATACATCTATTGTATCTGTAGATTTTTCAATTTCTTTTATTGTTTTATCAATCATTTCTTGATTGGTTATATCACATAGTATATATTCAAAATCATATTTCTCTTTTGGATAATTACGAGAAATTCCAATGACTTTATAACCTAATTTGTGTAAATAAGAAGCTGTATCAAATCCAATACCACTTGAAGCACCTGTAATAACTACAAAGTTACTCATATGATTTGTGTAAAAAATCCATTAACTCATCTTCTGCTTCTGGTAAGCTTTGTAACACATCTGCAATGATTCCAACCGCTTCATCCATCAATGCTTTTGTATGAGTTGAAGTATAACTTGTTCGAATTAGACATTCGCCTTCAGGTGTTGCTGGTGGTAAAACTGGATTTACATAAACTCCTCTATCATATAACAATTTACACGCAACAAGCGTTCTTAATTGCGAGTAAGTATAAATAGGAATAATTGGTGCTATAGAATGACTTGCAATTTCTAAGCCTTTACTAATAAGTAATTCTTTAACATACTTTGCAATTTCAAGTAAAGCTTTTGGCCTTTCTGGTTCTGCCTTTAAAATTCTTAATGCTTCTAAAGCAGTAGCTGCATTAGCCGGTGTAATAGCTGCACAGAAAATAAAAGGTCTGGATTTATGCTTTACATATTCGACTACATGTCGATCTGCAACCATATATCCTCCTAAACTAGCAAGGGATTTAGAAAAAGTACCCATGATAATGTCTACATCATCTTCTAATCCAAAATACTCTGCAGTTCCTCGTCCAGTAGCTCCTAACACTCCAAATCCATGAGCATCATCGACCATAACTCTTGCATCATATATTTTTGCAAGTTTAACAATTTCTGGTAACATACACAAATCACCTGACATACTGAAAACACCATCGGTGACAATAAGTTTTCCTTTACTTGGATCTGCCTCTTTTAATTGAAGTTCTAAATCTGCCATATCATTATGTTGGTATCGAATCATTTTAGCATAACTTAACCTTGCTCCATCATAAATACTAGCATGATTTTCTCGATCACAGAAAATTAAGTCATTACGACCAGCAATGGCAGAAATGATTCCAAGATTGGTTTGAAATCCTGTTGAGAAGGTAACACAGGCTTCTTTATGTAAAAATTCGGCTAATTCATTTTCAAGTATAATATGTGTTGTTAATGTTCCGTTTAAGAAACGAGACCCCGATACACCAGAACCAAACTCTTGTAGAGCTTTAATTCCGGCTTGAATTACTCTTTCGTCACCAGTAAGTCCTAAATAATTATTAGAACCAATCATTATTTTTCTGTGACCTTCCATCGTAACTTCAATATCTTGTTTTGTTTCTAATGCATGAAAATAAGGATAAATCCCTATTCCTTTATATTCATCAACTGTTGTAAATTCAACACATTTTTTAAATAGATCCATGTTTTTCCCCCATTAATCCTTTTTATTCTTCGCTTACTATATTTCCGTGATAAATTACAACATCGTCATCTAATAAAAAAGCCTCTAAATGATTTTCAAAAAATGTTTCATCAATTTCAGATAATAAATCATATGCAATATTGTTTAATACGATTGGATCAAGTTCTTCTGAGTTTGCCATTTCAGCAAGAGCAGCTGCTGTATTATTGAAATCAATTCCATAATCAAAATCATCTTCTTCATGATTGTGATTGCATTCGCATTCTTCATCATCTTTACAATCACACTCTTCATCTTCTTTGCATTTACATTCTTCATCATCTTTACAATCACACTCGTGATTGTTTTCTTCTTCAAACTCTTCACTTACGAAAGTTGCAAGTCCGATTCCGACTTCCATTCTTGGAAAATCATTATCTGCTAATGCTTGATTATAAAGATCTAACATCGTGTTAATCATAACAGTATCTTCGAATAGATTCATCAATACGTCTCCATCAGGCGTAAATCCGGTGGATTTAACGTAAAACTCTCCAGATTCAACAACTATATTTTCGGGGTCTTTTTTTAATAAAACCATTGTTTCTAATAAAAATGATTCTACTAGCATTGCTGCTTTTTGATTTGCATTTTGACCATAAAAATCATCTATATTTTTGACAAGAACATAAATATCGCTATAAAGTTCTTCGTATTCGAACTCGTCATATTCTTCAATCATCTCATTTTCGAGTGGATAATCTGAAGGTTGGCCAACATTTGTTGAAGCCAAAATCTTTTCAATTTTTTCTTTAATTTCGTTCAATTTTTTTACCCCTTTTTCTAAATTCATTTTGGTGATATTATATCACATTTTATATTTTTTGTATATAAAAATTCGTTCTCTAAAAATATCATAAAATCCCTTAAAATCAATAAAAAATCAGCTGATTTCTCAACTGATGTTTACTTATTCTGTTCTCAAGGCAATAACAGGGTCTTTTTTCGAAGCCATTCTTGCAGGAATTAGTCCTGCAACAAACGCTAGTGTAACACTTATAAGGATTAAGAAGAAAGCAGAACTAAATGATAATTTAGCTATATTTGGCATATCTGCAAGATTTTCAATAATTAAATTAATTGGAATAATTAGCAATAAACTAACTCCAATTCCTACAAGGCCTGCAGCTAATCCAATCAGTAAGTTTTCGGTATTGAACACTCTTGATATGTCTTTTTTTCTAGCTCCTAGTGCACGAAGAACACCAATTTCTTTTGTTCTTTCTAACACAGATATATACGTAATAATTCCAATCATGATAGAAGATACCACTAACGATATAGCCGCAAATGCAATTAAAACAATTGATATTGTATCAATAACGCCTTTAACCATTGAAGTAAATGTTGCAGCTTGATCTACAAATTCAATTCTTGCTGGATCGTCATTTTCTAATCCATCATTGTATGCATTTAAATAAGTTTTAACTGCATCTTTGTCATCAAAATTATTTGGATAAAGATAAATACTATTGACTGCTCCTACTTCATCTGGGAAAGTTGTTTCAATATAATCAGTTAAATCTGAAGTATATCCCAAACCATTAAATAGTAAATTTACATTTGACCCATCTTGTAATCTAACAATTCCTGATATTTCAATATCAATTGCAGAGGAAACGTCGCTAGTTAAGATATTATATTCTCCAATAAATAACTTAAAATTGGTTCCAATGATATCGGAAAAATAAAATTCCGTTTGATTTTCAACATCAAAACCGAGTGATAGAAGCGTAGATGTATAGATTCGATTATACTCATCGACAACTAATACAACTTGATAGGCATCATTTCCAGATGTATTATCGGGAAGGTCTCCATAAATTACGTCGTAATTGTTTTGCAAAACATCTCCGTCAGGTAGCAAGGTAAAGAAAGAAGAAATCATTCCAAATTGACTTGCTGGAGAATCGGTTTCATCAGAAACAATCGATTCAGAATACAATGATACATATCCTGAAGCAAAATCTGTTTCTACGTATTTTAATAGCGAGAAATTCATATCTTTTACATACTTAACTCCGGCTATTTTTTCTGGAGCTACATTGGTTACATAATCATTTACGTATGCTATATAATCATCTGTAATTATATTTGTTGTAAAGTAAGCTGCTAATCTATTTTCATCATAGCTAGTAGCAAATTCAACATCAGGATATGGAGTTAAGTCTCCAACTCCTTCTTGCCTTATTTTTTCAAAGTCAAACCTCGATTCAGTAATTGAAATTGGATATCCTGATAGGGTTTCTTTTTCGAAATTACTTATTTCTTGATCTAATCCATTTGATAAAGATAAAATCAACGCAATACCAATGATTCCAATACTTCCTGCAAAAGCGGTTAATAATGTTCTTCCAATTTTTGTTCTTATATTATTTATTGATGATATTACTGCCGTTTTAAAACTCATGGATGTCTTTTTTAGAGTCAAAGCATCTTTTTCTTGATTTGATTCTAAAACTGGGTTTGAGTCGTCAACAACTTTGCCATCTTTTAACTTAATAATTCTAGATGAATATTTATAGGCTAATTCAGAATTATGTGTCACCATTATTACCAGTTTATCTTTTGCAATTTTTTTAATTAATTCTAATATTTGAACACTTGTCACGGAATCCAAAGACCCGGTTGGTTCATCGGCTAGTATGACATCAGGATTATTTGCTAAAGCTCTCGCAATCGCAACTCTTTGAGATTGACCTCCTGAAAGTTGATTTGGTCTTTTGTAAATGTGGTCTTCTAGACCTACTTCAGTCAATACTTCTATTGCTCTTTGCTTTCGTTCCGAGGAACTAACTCCACTTAACGTCATTCCCATTTCAACGTTTTGTAAAACGCTTAAATGCGGAATAAGATTGTGGCTTTGAAAGATGAATCCAATTGAATTGTTTCTGTACATATCCCATTCTTGATCAATGAAATCTTTTGTAGATTTTCCGCTTATAATTAAATCGCCTTTATCATAATGATCCAATCCACCAACAATATTTAGAAGGGTGGTTTTTCCGCAACCTGAAGGTCCTAAGACGGTAACAAATTCCGTTTTTCTAAAATCCAAATCGACGTTATTTAATGCAACTTGTGTAAATGTTCCTACGGTATAGCTTTTACTAATTCCTACTAATTTTAACATTAATTCATTTCCTCTTCTTTCTTGGTATAGCCAATTTTAATGATACTTAAATATTCTTTTAACCTTTTTCTTGATAGTTCTACTGTTTCTGATACCAACATAGCATTATAAAGAACTGTTTTTAAAACAGAAAATACGATATCTACAACCGACTTAATTTTATTTTCATCAGTAAAATAAAATTGGTTTGGATTGAGATATGGAATCATCATCTGTAATTCGTCTTTAATTGGTTGCTGGTGGATACAATTTGAGTTATTATTTTCCATATTTGAGTGAAAATAAATGATAATATTCTTTATAAAATTTTGGTTTTCTTTGTCTTCATATAAATGATAAAAATAATCATGAATTTCAAGAGTTATTTTCTCTAAATCTCCATCAACACTAGGAATAATCTTTAACATGTAGTTTCTTAATGTAATTCGAAAAAATTCTAAGATGTAAGAAATTAAATCATATTTATTTTCAAAATACATATAAAAACTTCCTCTGGAAATGTTTGCCTCTTTGATGATTTGATTGATGGAGGCTTCCGCAAAGGGTACTTTAGAAAATTCCTTTTTTGCTGCTTCTAAAATCTTGTTTTGTTTTGTAATTTGTAAATTGAAAAACGTTTGTGAAGGCATTTTTCCACCTCGATTAAAATACTATATTCATTCTATATGACAAGGTGTCACATGTCAAGAGAAATGACTTGATTATACGAGAATATTACAATTAATTCACGATTTCATCACAAAAAAATAAGAAGGATTTCCCATCTTATTTTTGCTTATTTCATTAGATAATTACATCATAACTGTAATGTAATTTATTTAATCGTTCATCATTTTATAAATTTTATTTAATATCTCTTGCTTTGTTTTTAATGTAGTTAAAAGCAAGTACTCCATTTCATCATTATATATTTTGACAAGTTCTTTATCTTTTAAACCAGGAAGATTGATCTTGACGTTTAGCAAGGCTCCTTCGACGCTTGAGGATAACATTAAGGCTCCAACTCCCAAATCTGAAAGAGCGGATTTGTTTCCATATTGCATGATTAATTCAAGTTTTGTTAAAGCAGCGAAACTCAATTTTGCAACTTTTAAAGGTGTTTCAATTCCTTGAGTGGTTGCGCTTTGAATCGCTATGTTTCTTAAAGCAATTTCATCTTCAGAATTCTTCGGCATTTTATAAGCTAACATCATTTGATTGAATGCCAAAGTATCTTCATCAACAAAACTTAACAGCTTTGTCTTAAACTCTTTTAAATCATCGATGATGTGTTCAAACTCTAATTTTATCGCATCATCTAGTAATTCGTACTTTTTTTTACCTATGGATAAATGTCCAACCATTCGAATCAAAGCAATGCCTAATGTTCCAGCATAAGCACTAACGGACCCGCCACCAGGTGCTGGTTTGGAAGAATCAATTTCTTCAATAAATTCATTTAAATCTAATTTTATAAGGCTCATCATTTATCTCCTTTCACAATGGTTTTATCTCGTACAACTAATTTTCCGTTTTTAAAAACGTCTTGGGTATGGTTCACTCCATAATGATAGATTACATAATCTAAATTGCTTGCTTTCAAAATTGAAAAATCTGCTTGTTTTCCAATTTGAATGGAACCAACATGGTCTGAAAGCCCAAGCCCATAAGCTGGGTTAATCGTAGATGCTGTTAAAATCTCTGAAGGTGTCATTTTAAGTTTATTTCCCGCAAGTTGCATGGTAAACTGAAAGTTTTCACTTGGAGCTGACCCCGGATTATAATCACTTGAAATAGAAACGGCACATCCTTTTTCAATCATTTTCCTTGCAGGAGCATACTCTTTGTTTAGGAAAAACGAAGTGGATGGCAGTAGATTCCCAATCGTTTTTGAAGAAGCTAAAAGATCAATGTCTTGATCTGTAATTGCCATTAAATGATCAATGGAATTTGCTTTTAAATCAAGCGCGAGTTTAGTGCCACCAATCGAAACCATTTCATCTGAATGTAATCTTACTTTAAATCCAAGAGATATTGCTTTATTTAATATTTTACTTGTTTCTTCTAAAGTGAATACATCTTTCTCACAAAACACATCCACAAATTTAGCTAAATCTTTATCTTTAATCGTTTTCATATCTGATAGTACTTGATTAATATAAACCTCTCTCGCTCCTTTAAATTCTTTTGGAAGAGCGTGAGCTCCAAGGTAGGTAGAAATAATGGTAATGGGTTGATCATTATCACATTTTTTAGCAACTTCAAGTTGTAAAACTTCAGTCATTTGATTTAATCCATACCCACTTTTAGCTTCAATCGTTGTCACTCCAAAAAGTAGCATTTCCTTTAAAGAATTCATGGCTTTATCATAAAGCTCTTTAAAAGTGGCATTTCTCGTACTTTCAACCGTACTAAAAATTCCACCTCCTTGAAGAAGAATATCAATGTATGGGACTCCAGCTATTTTTTTGGAAAATTCCGCCTCTCTTGATCCTCCATGAACTAAATGTGTATGCGAATCAATTAAGCCTGGAATAACGATACAATGAAGTGCATCATAAATTTGTGTGCCTTGAGAAAGAAATTTGTCATATGGTCCCTCTCCAAAGCCAATAAATTTGCCATCCTTAATTGCAATGAATGCTTCATTAAAAGTTTGAATCTCGTTCATTTTCATTCCATGAATGGGCGGATGATGAAAGGGAGTATAAAGTGTTCTAATATTTTTTATAATTAGATCTGCATTCATAATATTTTCCTTTACCTAAAAGATTCTATGATTTTTGATTCATTAAAATCACGAAGTTTTAAAAATCGAATTGAATAGGAAACTATCTCAGATAAACTCATATTCTTGTCAAAAGAAAGTTTATTTACTTCAAAATAATATTGAAGTGATTTCAAAAGAGCGTCTTTTGGAAGCAGTCCAACAATCTCTGCGCTTAAGACCTCTATGTGATATCTAGATGCTTCCATTTTTACAACTTCAAAAATACGATAAATCGGATTTTTTTTATAATCAAGGATATTCATCGTTACTTGCACATGATGTTTTTGTTCAAGATAGGCAGGCCCTGCTTGAATATATGCAAACCCTCCACTAGATTTTCTAATAGCTTTTGCAATAGAATTCGCTATTTTTTCATCTTCAGTCTTTAAGTCTATATTATAGGCAATTAAAGGATATCTTGCCCCAATTCCCACAACGCCAAAAGTAGGATGAATTTCAGACTTTCCATAATCAGGAGCCCAAGCATCTTCTTTAATTTTTGTTTTCATTCCTTCAAATTCGCCTTTGCGAATCGTAGGAAGCAAAATCCGATCTTCTTTTTTTGCAGCTTCTGCATACAAAAATGCTGGAATTTGAAATTCTTCACTAATTCTTCTTCCCATTTCGTTTGCAAGCTCAATACATTCTTTCATCGTAACATTTTCAATGGGGATAAATGGAATTACATCTACCGCTCCCATGCGAGGATGTTCTCCAGAATGAATATTTAAATCAATTTCATTGATAACTTTTTTTGTGAATTCCATTAACACATCTATAATAATATCTGGATCAGCTAAAAGCGTAACGACTGTTCGGTTGTAATCAGCATCGGGTTCATAATTGACGAGCAATACGTTTTTTTTATTTCTAAATGTACTTATGATTCTTTCAACTTTATCTAAATCTCGCCCTTCACTAAAATTAGGAACACATTCAACAATTTTTTTCAAATTACTTCCCTCCTTGGATATAATTTTTTCGCACAATTTCAGTAATTTTTTCTTCATCTGTTAAAGAAGGTAACGTAATAAGTGAGTTATTATCCATATCGTTAAACAAATCAGCGGTTTCAATTGCGTGTTCGTTTCGAGCCCAAGCTCTTCTTGACACTCCTGCCATTACATCAAAAAGCAAAGCGTTATTTAAAATTTCATCAACTCTTTCGGATCCATCTAAAACCATACCATATCCGCCATTGATTACTTTGCCTATTCCAACTCCTCCGCCATTATGAAGAGAAACAAGGCTCATTCCTCTGCTTGCATTTCCTAATGCGACATGAGTTGCCATTTCTGCCATAATATTGGAGCCATCTTTAATACTCGCCGTTTCTCTAAAAGGAGAGTCTGTGCCACCTGTATCATGATGATCTCTTCCTAACATAATAGGGCCTATTTCTTGAAGACGAACCATTTCATTAAATTTTAAAGCTATTTTTAAACGTCCATAAGCATCTTGATATAATATTCTTGCTTTTGAACCAACCACTAAATGATTTTTCTTTGCATTCTTAATCCAATTATAATTATCCGCATCTTGAAAACGTCTTTTGGAATCAATGCAAGACATAGCTGCATCATCTGTTTTATCTAAATCAGTTTCTTTTCCACTCAGACAAATCCATCTAAATGGCCCATATCCATAATCAAATAAAACTGGCCCCATAATGTCTTCAACATAACTTGGCCAAATAAAACCATCAAGATCATTTTCGTTGTTTTTACAAATTTCTTGAATTCCAGAATCATAGATTGCTTTTAGAAAACTATTTCCATAATCAAAAAAGTAGGTTCCATTTCCTACCATAATTTGAATGGCTTCAAAATGATTCTTTAAACTTTTATTCACTAAGTTTTCGAAAAGAGGTTTGTCATTTTGAAGAAGAGCTGTTCTTTCTTCAAACGAAATTCCTTGAGGACAATACCCTCCATCATATACAGCATGACAACTAGTTTGGTCGCTTAATAAATCTATGTTTTCCTTGTGATGATTTGCGTATTCTAATAAATCCACAATATTTCCAAAAAATGCTATAGCAAGTGGTACTTTATTGTCTATTGCTATGTGCGCTCTTTCAAAGGCATCTTTTGGTGACAAGGCAACGTAGTGAATCCATCCTTGATTTTTTCTTGTTTCAATTCTAGAATAATCTACTTCAGCAATGATTCCTACTCCACCACAGATTTCAATGGCTTTTCCCTGAGCTCCACTCATTCCACCAAGCCCAGATGAAACAAATAATTTACCTTTCAAATCTTCATTTTCAGGAATATTTAATTTCATTCTGCCTGCATTTAATAGTGTAGAATAGGTTCCGTGAACGATGCCTTGTGGCCCAATATACATCCATCCTCCCGCAGTCATTTGTCCATAATTAGCCACGCCCAATGATGAAGCGCGGTTAAAGTGACGTAAATTGTCGAAAGCACCAATCATAAGTCCATTGGTAATAATCACCCTTGATGAAGCATTGTTTGATGCGAAAAGTCCTAATGGATGGCCTGACATGACAACTAGTGTTTGAGAATTATTCATGATTTCTAAATATTTTTTTACAAGATGATATTGCATCCAATTTTGCATAACTGATCCTGTTTCTCCATATGTTACAAGTTCATATGGATAAAGAGCGATTTCAAAATCAAGGTTGTTATCAATCATGACTTGAAATGCTTTTCCTTCTAAAGTAATTCCAATGTAATCTGAAATAGGTTTTGCATAAATTCTCCCGTTTGGCCTAAACCTATATCCATAAATTTTACCTTTTGTCAAAAGCTCATCTAAAAACTCAGGCATAAGTGTTTCATGCCATTCTTTTGGAATGTATCGCAAGGCATTTTTAAGAGCTAGTTCTGTTTCTTCTTTTGAAAGTAAGAATTCTCTTTTTGGGGCCCTTCTTATTCCTTCTTCAAAATTTGGGTAGATTGGTAATTCTTGAAAGATATCTTTTAACGAAATATTTTTCTTAAAATCCATCTTTATACCCCCTTATGAATACAGTGAAAAAGCGTTCCTTCTTTCAACAAGTTTTCCACTTGATGAATGAATGGATACATAATAGTATCTTCTTCAATAAACGGCACATGTTCTCTAATACAATCATACACCTTTTTTGTGATTTTTCCAAGTTTTGCACACCCTCTTAGTTCAACAGCCTGACAAGCAGTAAATAGTTCCATGGCAATCACTTTTCTTGCATTATCTAAAATGGACTCTGCTTTTCTTGCGCCTATAGTTCCCATTGAAACATGATCTTCTTGATTAGCTGAAGATGGAATACTATCAACACTTGCGGGATGAGATAAAATCTTATTTTCACTTACTAAAGATGCGGCGCTATATTGAACAATCATAAACCCTGAATTTATTCCTGGTTTTTTGACTAAAAAAGGAGGTAATCCATTCGATAAATTAGCATTGACTAATCTTTCAATTCTTCTTTCAGAAATGTTTGCTAATTCGCTAATCGCAATTCCTAAATAATCAAAAGCTAATGCAAGAGGTTGTCCATGAAAATTTCCAGCACTAATTACTTCGTTTGTGTTTGTAAAAACAATCGGATTATCTGTCACTGCATTCATTTCCGTTTCGACAAGTTGTAATACATAGTTAAACGCATCAAGACTCGCTCCGTGCACTTGAGGGGCACAACGAATGGAGTATGCGTCTTGTATTCTTAGTTGACCTTGAGTAGTTATCATTTGACTATCTGTTAATATAAAATTGATGCGTTTTGCGACAGTAATTTGACCAGCGTGTCCTCTTAGCTCATGAATTCTTGGATCAAAAGCGTTGATGATTGCTTGAAGCGCTTCCATAGTTAATGAAAGAGACATCGATGCAGCTTTTTCTAATAAAAAAGCATCATATAAAACCAAAGCACCAACCGATGTCATAGCTTGAGTTCCGTTAATTAAACTAAGGCCTTCTTTGGCTTCAAGTTTAGCGATTGGTTCGATTTTAGCTTTTTTTAATCCTTCTTTAGCTGACATTCTTACGCCTTTATAGAAAACCTCACCAAGTTCAATTAAAGGTAGACTCATGTGAGATAATGGAGCTAAATCTCCACTGGCTCCTAAACTTCCTTTTGTGAATACAACCGGTATCAAATTCTTATTCAAAAATTCGATAAGTTTATCTAAGACTTCTAAACGAATTCCACTATATCCTTTGATAAGAGCATTTACTCTTAAAAGTATCATTCCTCTGACTATTTCTTCAGAAAATGCATCGCCTACACCACAAGCATGACTCATCAAAAGGTTCTTTTGAAGTTTACTTACATCGCATTTGTTAATGGGAAGATCGGATAATTTTCCAAATCCAGTGTTTATCCCATAGATAGGTATATCCTTTTCAATGACTTCTTCGATGTATTTTCTTGCGGAATTTACTTTTTCAATACTCGTTTTTGAAATTTTGACTTTTTCATGAAATCTAGCTACTTTTATGAATTTATCTAAATTTAAATTATTTCCATTTATTTGAATCATTATTATCACCTAGCCTTAATTTTATTATATAATAAAGGGCTAAAAAAAGAAAGCGTTTTCTTTTCAAATAACGGCTATATTTAGCGCTTTATCACGCTAAAGAACAAAAGTGAATAGAATATAGACGATTTAAAATTCAAACGTTTTTGCTTTAAATATATTCTGCGTATTCTTTAAATAAAGATCATTAGTTTGAATTTCTTGTCAAATTTTTATTGATAAATAAAAGTTAGAGGTAGTAACTGTCTCAATCAATAAAAGAAGCTGATATCGACATAATCAATATCAGCTTTATTCATTTTATGATGCACCATCATAGACCCGAACTGAAGGCCCAATGATTAAGAGTCATTTCTATTCAAAATTAGAAAGCGCTAACTATAGAGATTTAGTAGACTTGACAGTATCATTTGACATCCATTATATTTTCTCGATTTCACTAATAAAGACTTAAAAAACTCCTTAAAAACACACTGACTTGCTAATAGTTATTATTATAGCCTATTATATTGAAGTTTAATCATAGAAATAGCCCTCAAAAAGGGCATATTTTATCGTGTAATCTAGCTTAGAGAAAGATTTAACTAAAGACAAGTGGATTTTCAGTCGATTTCAGCTTACAGAGATGTCTATTTCTTTTGATATCTTTGGTTTCTACTTTTTGGAGTATCTAGTAAAGTCATGTTTACTAAACCCAAACTTATTGCAGAATCATGATAATTCTATTTAAAAGATACTCTTGATTTTAGTTTTAATATTTCCATCAATTCAACTGTAGAATAAGGAGTATTTACTTTCATCACTTTCAATAATTTTTTAACTTGAATACTCATCTCAGCCATGTCTTGTTTTGATTGGTCGATTGTCCGTATGATTGTTTCTAAGATAGCGTCTAACATATACTCAATGAATAAAGTCGAATTCCCAACTTTATTACATTTTGAAATAGATTCATAATATTCTTGCTGTCTTTCTTTTATAATTGACTCAATCGGTAAATACGCAAATATTTTTTCTTTAGAAGCTAATATACAAGCTTGAAAAAGTCTTCCTATTCTTCCATTCCCATCAGAAAACGGATGAATAAACTCAAATCATAATCAGCATTCGCCCATGTTGGATCATTAATAAAATCCCAAAAACTCTACCCTATTGATGCTACATCTATGACTGTATCTAACCAATATCCGGTTATGTCCGAATACATTACTGGAGTATTTGCACAATATGATAACGTATTAGTAATGAAATAAATTAAGTACTTTTTAAACGGAACAATAATAAATTTTTATTCATATAAATCATATCATATATTTTTATTTTATAAAATAGATAAAGAAAAAACGACTAATATTTAATCGTTTATTGTTATTTGGTGCCCAACATTAGGCAATGACCGAACTATATTTTTCATAAAGAATATTTTGCTATTGAATGTTGGTTTTGATTCAGACTACATACCCCCATACAACAGGACAACCAGTCGAATTCCAACCGTATTCCCAACCACTAGATTGACTTTCAGCTGCTGCATTTATTGTTAAACTGTTGCAATTAAAGAATGCATTTGCGCCAATGTTAATCACGCTTGATGGAATCATGATGCTTTGCAAACCAGTGCATTGATTGAAAGCATGCCTACCAATACTAATCACACTTGAGGGAATGATGATTTCCGTCAATCCTGTACAAGTATCGAAAGCATATTCTCCAATGTTAATCACACTTGAGGGGATGGCAAAATTTATCAAACCTGTGCAGTGTGAAAATGCTCCAAAATCAATAAGAGTCACACTAGATGGAATGATGACGCTAGTTAAATTGAAACAATTAAAAAATGCTTGATTGCCAATACTGATTACTCCGTAAGGAATCGAGATGCTTGTTAATCCACTACAATTACCGAATGCTTTCTCGCCAATACTTATCACACTCGAAGGAATTGTGACACTTGTAATTTCATTTTTCCAATAGAATGCTCCATATCCAATGCTAGTTACTGCTTTTCCTAAATAAATTGATGGAATGAGAATTGTGGTGTTGGAACCCGTGTATCCAGTTAATTCATAAGTGCCATTTGCAAGAATGGTAAAAGTATAGTAAATCGGATCATCTCCAACTGGTTAATCTATCCATTTTGCATATAATGTAATGTTTTCGGTGAGCGCATTCGAAAAAGAATATAAAACAGTTAATTCTTCATCTAGATACCAACCATCAAAATTATATCCTTCTTTAATGGGATTTACTGGTTGCGTAACAGTTGACCCAAAAACCTGAGTGATTGATTCAATAACATTACCACCACTCGTTTCAAATGTTACAGTTTTGGTTTCTGAATAACTCCAATATACTGGTCGATAAAAAGAATTCCAGGTGGTAACCCAACCAATTGGTTGACTTGATGCTTCAGCATAGATTGTCAAATTGCTGCAACCACCAAATATTGAATCCCCCATGAATGACACGCTCAAAGGAATCACAATAGTTTCTAGATTAACGCAATTCTCGAATGCATAGTAGTTTATGCTTATCACGCCCGATGGAACAGTAATCGATGAAAGCCCAGTACATTCTGAGAAAGCTAAAAAACCGATATATAACAAATCCGTTGGTAACACAATATTTGTCAAACTTATGCATTGAAAGAAGGCGTAAGTTCCGATGCTGAACACTGAAGTAGAAATATCGATGTTTGATAAACTTGAACATTGATAGAAAGCTTGGTTGCCAATGACTGTTATATTGGAAGGAATTATAACACTTGTCAAACTGCTACGATATCCGAAAGCCCAATCACCAATGCTTGTCACTGGAATCCCTAAATAAGTCGATGGAATGACAAGCTCGGTTTTTGTTCCAATGTATCCAGTCACTTCATAGGTATCATTTTGTTTAAGATAAAAACTATATTCGATTGGATCATCCTCGAAGATTATTTCCTCCCATTTGGCGTACAAAGTTAGATTCTCAGATTGCATAACGGAAAACACAAATAGAGATGTCAAATTCAAATTGATATACCATCCATCAAATGTATAACCATCTCTGGTTGGTGCAATAGGAGCCGTAAGCGACGACCCCACCATTTGAAAAAGAACAGGAATGACTGACCCATCATTTGATTCATATGTGATTGTTCTGGAGTTCCAAAAAACTGGCCTACTTGAGGGATTCCAACTGTCCCATCCACTTGGCCTACTTGCTGCTTCAACATAAATTGATAAGTTACTGCAATCACGAAACACCTCATAGCCCATGATGGTAACACTCGACGGAATGAAGATACTAGCCAAATTGCTACAATCATAGAATGCAATTCTCCCTATACTTGTCACACTCGACGGAATCAGCATACTTGTCAAACCGATGCAATTTTCAAATGCTACAATTCCAATACTGGTCACACTTGAGGGAATTTGATAATTGGTTTCTGCTTTGCCTTCAGGATATTTCAATAAAGTTAACTTTTGCTTGTCAAATAAGACACCGTTTAGTGATGAAAACATTGCATTATCCTCAGCTACTGTAATGCTAGTTAAACTCTTGGTAAAGGCAAATGCAGAATACCCAATAGTGACTACACTCGCAGGAACAGTAATGCTCTCCAATTTACCACAAAATTCAAATGCATAATTACTAATTTGATTCACACTCGAGGGAATTTGGTAAGCAATATCTGTTTTGCCTGCTGGATAATAATATAGATTCAACATTTGCTTATCAAATAGAACACCCATTTCTGTGAAATAATAGAGGTTTGTCTCAGCAACCGTGATGGCTGATAAATTTAAAAGCCCGTAGAAAGCCCCTTCGCAAATACTTGATATATTTGCATGGATTTCGATGGTCACTATATTTGAATTATTATAAAAGGCATCCGAGGAAATACTAGTAACTGCTTTCCCTAAAAATAAAGAAGGAATGACAAGTTCGGTGTTTGTACCGACATATCGCATTACCTCATAGGTTCCATCTGATTTAAGCAAGAAACTATAATCGTTTGGATCATCTTCAATGATTAATGGAGTCCATTTGGCATACAAAGTTAAATTTTCAACTAGCATCGTGTCAAAAGCAAAAGTAATTGTCAAATTCTCATCACTGTACCAACCACCAAAAACATATCCATCTCGCGTCGGATCAGAAGGCGGAATTATTACGGTATCATATTCTTGTGTGATGGAGGTTATGGAGGTTCCCCCATTGGTTTCGAAATGAATAGTGTATTGAGTTTGTGTTGTGGTTGTTACAGGTACTGTTGTTGTTGTTGTTGTATCCGTTGGCTGAGTAGATGTTATAGAAAAAACGTCACACCCTGTCATTATTCCAGCAAAAAAAATTAATAGCAAAATTCTAAAAATCTTTTTAACCATATAAGTTTTCCTCTGAACTTAAAAAAGTTCTAAATATCTATATGTAATGTTTTTTAGTAATTTTAATTTAATGAAATCTGTTATATATTGTTTCTTTTTTCATGATTCTTGATGTGAATTTTAAAGAAAGAATTGTTGACGAAAAAGCATTATTCATTTATCTATAATTATACTACAAAGCAAACTCGATGTGCCAAACATCTTCATATATTTTAATTTATATTTTAAACCAAAAAATCATTTCTTCTTCCATTCGTATTTGACTAGAAAAGAAATTGTTTTTTTCTTTACTTGTCAAGAGTTCAATTTAAAATGAAAAATTTTAATGCAAAAAAGAAGACATTAAATTTGATAATGTCTGTCTGTTTTTATTTGGTGCGCCATCACGGACTCGAACCGGGGACTCAATGATTAAGAGCCATTTGTATCAAATTATATAAAGCTCTATATTTAGCGGCCTAATCAGCTTGACACAATCATTTGACATCCGTTATATTTTCTCAAACTCATTCCAAAAAGACTAAAAAAGCGTTAAAAACACACTGCCTTGCTACTAGATATATTAAACTGATTATATATTTAAAATTTAAAAACATAATATAAGACGCCCAATTAGTTATTGGTTTTTGAGTATGAGGTATACCTTCCTCCACCGATTTTTATTATGAATCCCTCTTTCAATAGATTTGATAAAACTAATTCTATTGTTGTTGGACTGATGTCAGAGCATTTTTCTATAATTTCAGCTTTTGTTATTCGACCAATATGACTTTCAAAAATAATTTTGACTCTTTGATAGCTATTCATCTTTTTTGAAACATGTGAAACTCTACTATCAAATTCTTGATATGCAGATAAAACAATTTGTAGGAAATAACTAACAAATGGCTTGTAATCATTTTTTGATGCATTCCATTCTTGTGAACTAGCTTGTAATGAATCATAATATCCTCGTTTGTTCTTTTCTATCATTTGTTCTATACTAATATATTTTCCGACAAGGTATCCACTTCTATATAATAAAAGTAATGTCAACAACCTTGACATTCTTCCATTTCCATCAAGAAAAGGGTGAATACATAAAAAGTCTAAAATGAACATTGGAATTGCAAGCAAAGGTTCAATTTTTTCATATTGAATGACATTTATAAACTCGTTACATAACGCTATTATTGCTGAAGGAGTTTCAAATGCAGATAATGGTTCAAACCGAATAAAAGATTCACCAAATTCATTCGTCTCTTGAATTACATTGTTTACATCTTTGAATCTTCCACCATAAGAAAGACCTGTTGCTGCATATAAATCTCTATGTAATTGAAGAATAATATTCGATGATGGCGAAATGTAATCATAATTATCATGAATTGTATTGAGGACATTTTGATACCCGATAATTTCTTGTTCATCTCTATTTTTAGGGCTAGATTTTTCCTTTAACAACTCATTGATTCTTTTATCTGTTGTAGAGATACCTTCAATGCGATTTGAAGATACTGTACTTTGAATTTTGGCAATCTCCAGTAAAGAAGCCAATACATCTGGCTGTGCTTCGATATAGAGCAATTGTTTTCCTTTGTATTCATGAATTGCAGTAAGAAGAGTTACTACATCTTGAGCAAACAAATTTTTGCTAGTTTCTAAATAATTAAATGTTTTCATTTTATCACCATCTATATTTTATCATTCAATTGCATATTCGTCAACTTCAACTGCATATTTTAACAAAATTATTATGCAATTGGATAAATTGTTATGCAATAGAAATAGAAATCAAAGTGAGATAGATTTTAAAGTCGTTTTATGCAGGACTTTGAAATATTGACAAAAATAATAATATATAGATTATTAGAAGCCATAAAATATCTAAAAGAACAATAAGCGCCATGTGTATATTTTTAGGAGCTCTTTTATATATCAAATTTAATAGCAATACATATAAAGGAGTTATGACAAAGAACAAAATTATATTAATAAAAGAATATCCATGATAAAAACGTAATGAGTTGGTATAGTTATTCCAATACAAAGCACTCGCAAAATAAAACCCTAAACATCCTATTAGAGTCACAATAAAGTAAATACTATAAAATTGTTTGGTTTTTATAAAAAAATAAATTTCAAATATTGTTGGCAAAATAAATAACAAGAAAACATAGATTAATGAAAGATAGTATTTTTGAGTATTATCAAGTCTATCTCTTAAAAATATAAATATGGAAATGTAAGATATTGAAATGATAATAGCATACAGTATTGATATGATAAATTTCTTTTTCATAGGTGATCTCCAATTTATTTTGAATATAAAATTATAATTCTGGATTTAGTGCTTTAAATAGTGTACAATAATAAATTTTTTTCATATAAATCATATCATATATTTTTATTTTATAAAATAGATAAAGAAAAAACGACTAATATTTAGTCGTTTATTGTTATTTGGTGCGCCATCACGGACTCGAACCGGGGACCCAATGATTAAGAGTCATTTGCTCTACCAACTGAGCTAATAGCGCATGCATATAATATAGTAAAGTATAATGATCCATTTGTAAACCTTTTTTTATTACTTTCGCAAAAAAAGGCTCAAATCATTAAATCTTACAAAAAATATCCCAAAAATAGCTTTTTGGTAAGTTACCACTTCAACGTCAGACTCATTAATGTGCCAAGTAATGTTATAGCAATCAGGATATAATAAAACAACTTTTATAACTTTTTTTGTGGAATTGATTTGGAAATCTAAAAAATCTTTTGACCCTTTAATTAAATTAGGCACTTCAGATCTTTTCCAGTTTTTAGGAGTGGAATTGATACACCAATAGGTTTTGTTCGTCAAAATTAATTCATGTCGAAAATTAAAATTTACAATTTTAATCAAAAAGATATTTTTCTCTGTTTCAACTTGCATTTGAATAGGTTTTTTACTATAAGCTATGTTAGCCTCAGAAATTGTTTCTTTAATCTTATTCTCAATTTTTTGTTTGTCTTTCTTTTTGATTTGAACTGTAACCAAATACAAAATGATTAATATAAGAGCAAAGCAAAATATCACAATGAATAATGGTTCTGGTTTCATAGTATCCACCTCAATTCTAATCCATTATAACAAAAAGAAGCCTATATGGAAAGAAAAAAGCTGTCTTTCATGACGGCTTTTCATCATTCTTAAAATTAATTACTTGATAGCAACTCGTTTAAATATTGTTGCAACACAAGTTCATCTTCTTTTTTCATTGGTTTACATAAACTTGTTTTTGCTTCTTTCGCTAGTAAGGCAATTGCCAATTCTTTACATCCAGGATACCCACAAGACCCACAATTGTATTTAGGCAGTTTTTCAACAACTTTTTCAATTCTAGTATCCTCTTCAACGTAAAAATATTTTCCTACAAGATTAATTAAAAATCCTAGTATAAATCCAAGTCCAGCAAGCACTAATGCCGGTACAATAATATCCATTTAAATTATCCCTCCAAATCGAGCAAAAATCATAGCAAGAATCGCCGCAACTATTAAAGCAATTGGAGTACCTTTAAACGCTTTAGGCACTGGAGAAAAATCTAATTTTTCTCTAATCATCGAGAAAATATACATTACAAATAAGAACCCAAGTGATATAAAAGTTGAATAAACAAGCATTTCTATAAAATTATAACCTTCATTGATATTGATAATTGCTACTCCAAGTACGGCACAATTAGTGGTAATCAAAGGCAAAAATATTCCTAACCCTTTGTAAAGTGCAGGGGATACTTTTTTAAGAAAAATTTCTACCATTTGAACAAGTGCTGCTATTACTAAAATAAAGACGATTGTTCTCATATATTCAATGTGTAACACCGCAAGAACATATTGATATAATAGCCAAGTGACGGTACTAGAAATAATAATAACAAATACCACTGCAATACCCATTCCTAATGCCGAACTTCTTTTTCTTGATACGCCAAGGAAAGGACAAATTCCTAAAAATTGTGTCAAAATGATGTTTTCGACAATAAAAGCTGCAAAGGCTAACGAAATTAAATTACCCATTATTTTGTCCCCCTTCTGCTTGTTTACTTGCTTTTCTATTGGTAATGGCGACAATGACCGCTAAGATAAATCCAAACGATAAGAAAGCTCCTACAGGTTTTGTAAACATATCAAGAGGTTGAATTCTCAAGAAATCAAAGACAAAGTTTAAATCAACGCTTAAGCTTCCCCAAACAGTGATAGTTCCTTTTCCTAAAATTTCACGCACTAAACTAATTACCATTAATGCTAAAGTATATCCTACTGCCATTCCCATACCATCAATCGCCGATGCGACGGGTTTATTGTCTGATGCAAATGCTTCAGCTCGTCCTAAAATAATACAGTTTACAACGATTAAGGGAATAAACACTCCTAAGCTTTGATACAAACTTAGTAAATACGCATGCATAATCATTTCTACAATGGTAACAAGTGAAGCAATAATTACGATGTATACCGGAATTCGAACTGGTTTTACTAAATCTCTTAATTTTTTATTACTCATGATGGATGATACGATAAAATTGGAGAGGACCAAAACAAAGAAGACAGCAATTCCCATTCCAATTGCATTTTCTAAAGATGTCGTAATTGCCAGGGAAGGACACATTCCTAACACGGAGATAAACAGAGGATTTTCTTTTAAGATTCCTTTAAAGAAATTTTCTTTATTTGTCATTAGTTTGCACCTCCAAAATCGATAGATACTCTATCTGCCACCGCATCGAAGCACCCTCGAACCGCATCGCTTGTTATGGTGGCTGATGATATTGCATCAAAACCTGATAAATCAGAAATTAAGGAGTTTGTTACGTTAAAATCATGTTCTGGAGCTACCGCTCCATAACCTGGAGATTCAATTTGATAGACTATTTTATATCCTACAATGTTTAAGTTACTGTCAATAGCAATCAACATCCTTACATCATCATTAAACCCAATTTTGGAAACACTGTATATGACAGCTTCAAGCAATCCAGATGTTTTATTGGTCACTAAAAATAAGCTATCAATGGCATCATCAGATAAAGTAACTTCTTCTAAATTATATTCTTCTACTGAATAAAATTCTGATAAGGCTGCATATTTAATTTCATTTTCTTTTTGTAAAATAATTGGAGCAGTAAATGAATTTACAAAGGCCAATAACAAGCCGCAAATTAAGCCTAAGGTGAGTAAGACTAACCCTGAAACTAATCCTTTATTCATTTTAATTTCCTCCGTTCAATGAATCAACAAACAGATTCAATAGTGTAATTAGTCTTTGCATAGCGTTAGAAGAGCTAGTCGCTCCTGCCACTCCATCAATTATCAAAGTTCCGTTTGTTACATATTCATTTAATAAATCATTTTCGACTTGTGGAACGGGTAATCCTGAGTAACCAGAACTCTCACTGTAAGATTCGTGTGATGAAATAACAAAACTCTCAATTCCAT
Organism: Bacillota bacterium; assembly: GCA_018818595.1. NCBI lineage: Bacteria > Bacillati > Bacillota > Bacillota bacterium. Next base: position 76,040 of record JAHIRM010000003.1, on the reverse strand, counting down.
CAAAGGTGCCGTTTATACCGATGGTCGCTTGAATTGGTGAAGATGGATTATATCCAATTGTATTCATAATGAGTGTTCTTGATAATTCATCATAACTTACAAAGTAAGCTCTATTCGAAATACTTTGGTTGGAAGATGCAAGCAATTTTATCTCAGCTTTTACTTCAGCTATTGGTTCTATAACTCCAGTTACTAATCCAGCATAATCAAATGATCTTGATAAATAGAGTTCGATATTGGTGTTATTTACTCCATAAGTAACGTTAGCAATATATGGCTTTTCTGCAAACGTTAATGGATCAAAATTGTAAGTTAAACTATTAAGAAGTACTGAATTAGAGGGAACGCTAAAATCAAAATCAAATGCATATTGCTCTCTTGCAAAAAGAAGGCCAATTTCAAATCCTTTGCTTGAGTAAGTAGATCCTGCAACAGCATCGATGACCATATTGGAATTCAAATCAATTTCATCAAATTGATTATAAAAGGTATCATCTATTGCATCAAAATAGGTAGGAGTTTCTTCGTTTTCAATCACTTTCACTCCTACACAACTATCTGTTTCAAAAAGAATTGCGTAAGCTATTTGAAGATTTGCATATTTTCCATAGGACGAAACAACATAAATCACTCCTATTTGTGAATCCTCTTTAAACACTAAATAACTTTCATCTAAACTTGGGGAAAATGTTTCTTCTAAAGAAGGAGTCAAATAACTTTTTTCAATCCCTGTCGTTTCAAAAGGTACAATATCAGTGGATTCGTCAATCATATCTATATATGTTTTCTTCAAAACTAATTCTTCAGCTCGTAATTCATATTGAGTTGACATGTAATTAGAATAGATGCCACCCACTGAAAAGATTAAGGCAAATATAAGAATAAAGAATAAGGATATTCCGTTTTTAACAAAGAATGTTTTCATATTAAAATCCCCCCATAAACACTGAAACAACAGGAAGATGATATAACGTTTGTGCTTTTAAAACTGCATATAAAATAATGACTACTAAAAGCGAAGTTAAGATTAGTCCTTTAATAATTGAGGATTTCTTAAATCCAGTTGAACGGATAACAGCAGTAAAGTTATCAATTGGCATTGTAAAGATGTTCATTACAACAATTGACGTCGCAACTCCTTCTGGGAAGTTTCCAAGAAATCGAAATAAAACTGTTAACACACCTAAAAATAATGCGAAAACAATTTTCCCTAATGGATTTTTAGGTGATGTGACAGGCTCTGTTGCCATAAACACGGCTCCAAAGAATACTCCTCCACTAAAGATACTATAGAGTGGGAACCAAATGCCTGCATCCCCTATTAGAATTCCAATGATCCAAGAAAGAATAAAAACAGTTCCAATAAAGATCAGTGGTGTACTCCATTTAATAACTTTTCTTATGGAAAGCCAAAGATAACTAATCAAAATTACAAGAGCGCTTGTTTCCCCTATAGCTCCAGGAATGGTGCCTAAAAAGAAATTCCATAAAGAGCCATATGGCATAACCAATGCCTCATAACTAAAAACTACGTTTCCTGAAAGTCTCGTTAATGGAGTAACTCCTGCATAAGAATCAATCATAAATTCAGATGGGTTAAATACTCCTCCTGCTGCATTAATGACTCCACTTAATGTAAACGCAATTGCAATATATCCAATTAATGCTGGATTGAAGATGTTATGTCCAAATCCTCCAAAAAGCATTTTACCTACGATGGTTCCCATAAAACACCCAAACATTAAAACCCATATTGGAGTGTAGATTGGTAAAATCAATGCAAGCAATAATCCAGGTATTAGCGAGAAAGAAGATTGTGCTTTTTTCATGATGCTTTTAATGCTTTTTATTTCTTTGTCTGTAATGTAGAAGAACAACCCTTCCATTAACAAAGATATAAATCCTCCAAGAAGGATAAACACTAAAGGATAGAACATTTCAAAGATAGAACAATTTCCATCGATATATACTAAGATTCCGTTTTTATACCATGAAAACAAAATAACAGGAACCAAAGCAATCAAGAAATCTCGCATGATAATTCCTGTGCCTTTGTTTTTTTCGTCTGATATTCTTAAAAATGGAGCTTTTCCATTTGCAAATCTTGCCATAATTTACGCTCCCTTCCTTAATAATTCTTTCGCTTTACCTACGTAATCTGAAATTTCGATATGTGAAGGACAAACATAAGAACACAGCCCACAAGCAACACATTTATTTGCATTTAACTTATTGATTGTGACAATATCTTTTCGATCAAAAGCTCTTTGAATTTCAGTAGGAGTTAAATAAACAGGGCATACGTCAGCACATTTGCCACATCCCAAACATTCTGGATGGTCTTTAAGATTTGGCAGTGGTTTGACAATGATGGATCCTAAGGTGTCATTAACTATAAGATCATCAATTAATATAGCCCTTCCCGTCATAGGTCCTCCAGCAATATACCAAGCATTTTTTGGATCTAATCCTTCTTGGTATCCTCCAGCTAATGCAACCAATTCTTGTACTTTAGTCCCGATTGGAACGTAGAAATTTTGAGGGTTTTTGATGCCTTCTCCTGTAATAGTAATCACTCGAGAAATCAAAGGAATGTTATTTTCAACAACATCTGCAAAAACCATTGCCGTTGCAGAGTTATCAACAATAACTCCCGCTTCTGAAGGTAATTTACTGTAAGTTTTTTTCGTTACTTTTTCAACTACATATTTTTCCCAACCAGCAGGATAAACATCTTTTACTTCAAACAAAGTAATTCCTGGGTATTTTGAAAGTAAAGGAGTTAAAACTTCTTTTAAATGTACGTTATAATTTTTAAATGCAATGACACCTTTAAGACTTCCTGACGCTCTCATCAAATAGCTTAATCCTTTGATGAGTTTTTCAGGGTAAGCTGAAATCATCATATAATCACAGGTTAAATAAGGCTCACATTCGACCGCATTAATAATAACCATATCGATGATACATTTTGTTTGATATTTAACATAAGTTGGAAATCCTGCACCACCAAGCCCAGAAAGTCCTGCGTTTTTCATCTTTGTAACTAATTCTTCACGTAAAAGAATCTGAACATTTATTTCAGGTTGGATGGACTCATCCACTAAATTTAAATGATCATTTTCAATTTCAATTGCATCAACCATTTTCCCTGATGAATGCCACACTTTTTTAATTGCTGTTACTTTTCCGCTAATGGATGCGTGAATTGGCATTGAACCAAAGCCTTCTCTTAACGCTACAACCTGTCCTATCTTTACTTGTTCACCGACTTCAACAATTCGTTTTAAAGGCGATTGTTGTTGAAGTAAATGGATATAGACAAATTGAGGATTTAAGTATTCTTTCAAAGGTAATGTTTTGGACATTGATTTAAATCCTTTGATTTTTATACCTTTGGCTTTTTGTAAAATCATTCTAAAAAATCCTCCTTATAAACAAATTCTTTGTCATTAAATACCATGTGATATTATATCATAATTTATAAGATATCCAAACTGTTTCTTTAAAGAATTTGGCATGTTATTCTATATGAATTAGGTTTTTTAACTCTTCAATTTCTTTGAAAGAAAGTGGCCTGAATTTACCTACATCTAAGTTTTCAAGCAAGATATTCATTATCCGAATTCGATGCAAAGACCGAACTTGATACCCAAGCGATTTTACCATTCTGCGAATTTGTAAATTTAGCCCTTGAGTTAATACAATTGAAAAGGAATCTACTGATAATTGTTTGATAACTGTTGGTTTTGTTAGTGTATACTCATTTTTAACAGGGTTATAAATGGTTACACCCTTTTCCATCGCACTTAAAAAATTAGAATTAATTTCTTTGTCTAAAAAAACGATGTATTCTTTTTCGTGATTAAATTCGCTTCTTAAAATTGGATTTACAATTTGACCATCATTTGTCAACAAGATTAATCCAGAACTGTCTTTGTCCAATCTTCCAATTGGAAAAATACGTTCTGGATAATTTAGATAAGAAATTATATTGCCTTTTTTTGTTTCATCGGTAGTCGATACAATCCCTTTGGGCTTATGAAAAGCCAGGTAGATATAATCTAGCTTTTTGCTAATCAATTCACCATTTACTATCACTTCATCGTTTTCGGTTGCATCTTGCCCAATGTCTGCTTGTATGCCATTGATAAACACTTTCCCATTAAGGATTAATCTATCTGCCTGTCTTCTTGAACAATATCCTTTTGAACTGATAAACACATTAATTCTCAATCAAATCCCTCATTTCTAAAAGCATTTCTAACACGAGTGTTTCTCTTTCTTTCCAAGGAATATAATCATTAGATAATACATTCATATTTATTTCAATAGCTTCTTCTATTGAAATCCAAATTGGTTCATATCCATATTCTACTTCATAGTCTGAAAGAGCTAACGAAAAACGTTTATTATGAATTTTACAAATGTAATAAAGAGATTTTTGTTTAAATAAATCAAAAACATTCTCATAATCTTTTGCATATTCTAATGTTTCCCCAAAGGGAGTTATTTTAGTTTTTATCAAGCATCCCGTTTCTTCTAATACTTCTCTTTTTAAAACATCAAACGCTTTTTCGCCTTTATTTTTTCCTCCGCCAGGAAATTTAACTTCTCCAAATTTTTGACTTTTTATCATCAATAATTTCTTGTTTTGATAAATAATTGCTCGATAAGCTTTTCGGTATAACGTAGACAAAGACAAATCTAAATCTGTTTGTCTTTTCGAAGTAAAAAGAAGTTTCATTTACGAAAAATATTCCCTTACAAGTTGAATGGCTTTTTCAATGTCTTTTACATCAACATCTTTATGAGTCACAAAGCGAAAAGCTCCTTCATAAGGAAGTATTTTTACTCCATGTTCAAATAAAAAAGTGTCTAGTGTATATTTTCTGTTATCCTCAATATCAAAAAATACCATATTGATTTCTCGTTGAGTCTCGTCTATTTTAATCCCTTTAACGGTTTTTAATAATTGTTCCATGTAACGTGCGTTTTTATGATCTTCTTCTAATCTACTAGACATTTTTTCTAAAGAAATTTTGCCGCAGGCCGCTAAAATTCCTACTTGTCTCATTCCTCCACCCATCATTTTTCGTTTCAATCTTGCTTCATCAATGAATTCTTGTGATCCAACTAATAAGGTTCCAATTGGAGAGGCGAGTCCCTTTGATAAACAAACACTTACTGAATCTGCATATTTAGCAATGTCAGAAACGTGACACTTTAAAGCGGTAGCCGCATTAAAAATTCTAGCTCCATCTAAATGAACTGCTAAGCCATGTCGTTTGGATATTTCATAAACTTTCTTCATATACTCCAGTGGTAAAACAGTCCCATTATAGGCGTTTTCCATACATACAAGCTTGGTTTTGGTAGTTGAAATGGTTCGAACTTTTATAGATCGTTCGAATTTTTCTAAATCCCATATTCCATTTTTACTTTCAAGAGCAAATAGTTGAACGCTGGCAATAACAGAAGACGCCCCTGATTCATGAACCACAATGTGAGCATTTTGATCTAAGATAACTTCGTCTCCTTGATTGCAGTGAGTAAACAATGCTAATTGATTTGAAAAGGTGCCAGAAGGAACAAAAACAGAAGCTTCTTTCCCTAACATTTTCGCTGTAAATTCTTCTAATTCATTCATGGTTGGATCGTCAGAAAAAACATCATCTCCAACAAGCGCATCAAACATTGCTTGTCTCATTTCAAGCGTTGGGTGAGTAACTGTATCGCTTCTAAGATCTATATATTTCATAGTGTACTCCTTATTATTAATCTTTTTTGGTATTCTTTTGACACTTTTAATATGGTTCTTAATACTTCTTCATAATATTCGAAAAATTCAGAGTTTTCAATTTTTAAGAGGTTTTTTTGAATGACTTCTTCTTCTCTATTGTGATCATACACTGTTAAATCATTTGCCATTTTAAAATTGGCAATGGACTCTACAATTTCCATTCTTTTGAGAAATAATGTTTGCATTTGTTCGTCAATTAAATCAATTTCATTTCGAAATGTTTTTAGCTCGTCCATGATTTTCTCCTTATATATATTTATATATATACTTATTATATCACAAAAAAATATCTTGAAAACAAGTCATTTAGAACAAGTCGTAAAAGAAAACGCCTTAGTCAAAGACTAAGACGTAACGTGTCGCAAATATTTGTTGATTGCCAGTGCTGCTTTGGCTCCATCATCGGCTGCTTTGACAATTTGAAGCAATCCTCCAATACAATCTCCTGCCGCAAATAATCCAGGAATATTGGTCATAAAATTGTCATCTACGACGATATCATTTTTATTGATAAAAGCACCCATTCTTAAAGCAAAATCTGCTGCAGAAGGGGTTCCCATCGCCACAAATAACACATCTACAAGATACTCTTGATTTTGTGTATTAACGGAAGTAATAACTTCTTTTCCTTTGATTAATGTCAAAGGTTCCGATACAACATTATATCCCGATACATCTACTTCTAAAGTAGCGCCATTTGTAAAAATTGTAATTTCTGAACTGAAATTTTTTAAAATTTCAAGTTCTTCTAGCATAAATTCAGAACTTCCAATTAGGCCTATCTTTTTATTTCTATAGATAAATCCATCGCAAATAGCACAGTAAGAAATTCCTTTTCCTACGTAATCTTGAAAGCCCTTAACCCTTAAATTTACACGATTAGCTCCAGTGGCCAAAAGAACCGTTTTCGATTCATGAACACCTATATTCGTTTTAACTGTAAAGGTATCAAAATAATCAATATTTAGTACTTCTTCTGTGAAAATTGGAATAAGAAACCTTTTGGCTTGTATTATTCCATTTTCAAATAAGTCTTGTCCTTTTATTGGATCAGGAAACCCATAATAATTCTCAATGTGATCTGTTTTTTTTAAGGTTCCCATATCTTTCATAATAATCGCAACATCAAGTTTAAATCGCTTTAAATAGATGGCGGCGGATACCCCTGCAGGACCTCCACCGACGACTATAATGTCAAACATCTTATAATCCTAGACGTTTTAACAAATCTTCTTTTCTTAGTAATCCTACTACTTGGCTTACAGCTTTTCCATCTTTAAACATCATTACCGTTGGAATACTAGAAATCTTAAATTGATTTGCTAAATGTCCTTCTTCATCAACGTTTATTTTAGCTACCTTAACTTTACCTTCTAAGTCTTGTCCAATTTCTTCAATAATTGGTCCTAACATTAGGCAAGGGCGGCACCATGCTGCCCAAAAATCCACTATTACGGGAACTTCGGATTCTAATACTTCTTTTTTAAAATTTTCACTTGTAATTTTTATTGGCATTGTTTGTTTCCTCCTAAAATAATTTCATATTATTCTCATCTATTCTACCAAAATTTATATTATAAATCTATTGATTTGCTTAGGTTATTTAAATTTTTCTTCATCTAACCGAAAGATCGTCCATTCTGTCAAAGGTTTTGCCTCTAATTTCACGTAAAAATCTATTGCATTTTGATTCCAATCTAAGCAGACCCACTCCATTCTGCCACAATTTTCTTGTTTTGCAATATGTATTAAATGTGTGATTAATTGTTTCCCATAGCTATATCCTCTGTATTCAGGATAGATAAATAAATCTTCTAAGTATAATCCTTTTCTTCCTTTAAATGTTGAAAAATTATAGAAAAACAAAGCAAATCCAATCGGAACATCTAACTTAAAAGCAATAAGGACTTTACAGTCCTTTTTGACAAAGATAGCTTCATATAATGATTCTACAGTTGCTTCTACTTGATCACTCATTTTTTCATACTTTGCAATGCCTTTAATAAAATCTAAAACTAGTGGACATTCATTTTCATTTGCATATCGAATCAAGATATCGCTCATTTATTACTCGCTTCCTTCATAAAACAAAGATATTTGTTTATAACCTTGTTGTTTCTCTTTTAAAATATCTTTATAACTTTGATAAACTTTGTCCGCTAAATTTGGTAACGTGATATTTGTAGTATCAATAACTAAATCAAGGCCTTTGATTTCATCTAAATTGAAATCGATTCGATCTGATTCAATTCGTTTTTTTATATCTACAGGGTTATCTTTTCTTTCCATCATTCTTTCAATTCTTTTTTCTTCTTGTGTTTTAAGAAAAATAGCGACAATGACACATTTTTTAAGTTCTAAAAAAGATTTTAATCCTTTTGGTTCAAGGATAATTAATTTGTCGTCATTTAATTCATTCAATGGAGTTCCATAACGAAACCCGTTGTAAATAGCTGTCTCTGCAAAATATTGTTTTTTTTCTTTCATAATAAAATCATCTTCTGATAAAAAATGATAGTCAAATCCTTCAATCTCATTTATCCTTTTTGGTCTTGTAGTGCTGGTCACTACTCTTGAAATAGGATATCGATTAACCATGATTTTTGCTGATTCTGTTTTTCCAGATGCACTTGGTCCTAATAGAATTAACATAATGATTACCTCCCTGTAAGATATCATTATTATATCATGATTTCAAATCAAATGGAGCCTTCTATTTTGAAATCCATACGCTTTCTCTAATACCATTTGCGTAATAAACATAAAAGTAGTATAATACTTAACGATATTTTATCATTATTTAATGAAATCCGACGAAAGGAGTTCCTACTATGAAAAAGAAAAAACTATCTCCTTTAGTAATAATTGTAATGAGTTTTTTAGGTATTATCTTTATTGGAATCATTTTATTTAAAATGCCATTTTCTGTTCAAGAAGGTCAATTTATTTCTTGGGTTGATGCTATATTTTTGTCAACTTCAGCAGTCTGCGTAACGGGGCTATCAACCATTTCGGATTTATCAATAACCCTATCTGTCTTTGGCAAATTTGTGTTAGCCTTATTAATTCAAATTGGTGGTATTGGAATTGTTACCATCGCCATTTATGTTTTAGTCATTTTAGGAATAAAAATTGGCGTCACAGAACGATACGTACTCAAAGAAGCTTTAAACCAATATTCCATTTCAGGAATGGTACGCTTGGTTCGATCCATTGTCTTTACCACTCTGATCATCGAATTTTTTGGAATGATTATTAATTTTACGGTATTTATTCAAGATTTTGAATTTTTTAAAGCACTGGGATTAAGTGCATTTCATTCTATTTCTTCGTTTAATAATGCCGGTTTTGATATCTTGGGTGATACAAGTTTGATGGCCTATAAATCGAACATCATTTTAAATATAAATACGATGCTTATGATTGTGATAGGTGGTATTGGTTTCATTGTCATTCAAGACATCTTAAAAAAAAGAAAGTGGAAAAATTTGACGCTTTATTCTAAAATTGTTATTAAAACTACTTTGTTTTTAATCGTTACTGGTGCAGTTATCATTTTTGTATTTGAGTATAAAAACGTTACTTTCTTACAAGCAATCTTTCAAAGTATTACCACAAGAACTGCTGGTTTTTCGACCATTGATATGAACTTATTTTCTTATTCTACTTTAGCTGTCATTATGGTATTTATGTTTATTGGTGCTTCCCCAAACTCTACTGGTGGTGGTATTAAAACGACTACATTCTATGTCATTTTCCGTTCTACTATAAGTTTTCTAAGAGGGAAACCAACCATTGTTAAAAACAGAAAAATTGACGATGATACGCGTGCAAAAGCATTTACATTAGCCTTGCTTGCTATGGCTTCTACTTTTATCGTTTTTATTGCTGTATCCCAAATTGAAACACATAATCCAAACTATGAAATGCCATTTATTAAAGTGCTTTTTGAAACCATTTCTGCTTTTGGAACCGTTGGACTTTCGATGGGAATTACTCCGTTCTTAATGCCTGCATCAAAAGTCATATTGTCTTTACTGATGTTTTTAGGTAGATTAGGCCCAATCACTATTTTTGGTATTGTTAATAGAAATTGGGGTCATCCATATGTATCGAGTGTCGATTACGCTCCCGAAAAAATTCTAGTAGGTTAAAAAAACTCGATTAATTTCGAGTTTTTCTTATCGTCTTATCTAAATTAGAGGTGATTCTTTATGATTTTAAACCAAAATAAAATAAATATTTTTTATGAAGATGATCTTATTTTAATTGTGGATAAACCACCTAAAATGCTTTCTCATCCTGATAAGCTTCATAAAGAGCCTGACTTACTATCTGCACTAAAACATCCAGAATATGCAGTAATTACAAGATTGGACTTTAACACATCTGGCCTTGTACTGCTTGGAAAATCTCAAAAATCCATTTCTATATTAAATCAACTTTCAAGAAATAATGAAATTCATAAGATATATCAATGTCTTGTCTTAAATTACTTTCAAAATCCTGAAGCGATTCTTACTGCTTACCTCTTAAAAGATGAAATAAATTCTGTTGTACGACTAAGTGATAAAAAGATTGAAAATGGTCAAAAAATTATCACTTCTTACAAAGTTCTAACTGAAAAAAACAATTGCTCTCTTTTAGAAGTTGAATTGATTACAGGTAAAACTCACCAAATAAGAGCTCACATGGCGTTTGCTGAACATCCTTTAATAGGAGATCCATTGTATGGACAAAAATCTTTAAATAAAAAATATAATTTGCATTTTCAAGCTTTGGTTTCTACAAAAATTTGGTTTACCATTCAAGATTCAACAAATCCTTTGTTTTACTTAAACAAACTACTTTTTGAAAAAAAAGACACCAATTTAATGGCTTTAATTGATAAGAGATAGCAAATTTGCTATCTCTTCTTTTTATAAATGGAATCTTTTTTTAATCTCATCTTTTATTGATTTTGGAAAAAAGAAAATGATAAACAATAAAATAAAGACTGCAAGACCTAAAGCTGTGATGGAAGGCCATAGAATTGTAATAACATCAAATAGGTATAAGACAATTGGAATAATGGAAAAGATAATAATAGTCATCAAATAAAATAAGTAATCTCGATAATTAATTCTTTTGATCCAAATAATAAATGAAATTGCCAAATTACAGGCAAGAAGGGACATCGGCGTCACATAATTTAAAGCCCATCCTTGGACATCTCCATAAGCTTGATCCACAAGATTCAAAATGATAATTAAAATGGATGTTAAAAAAGCTAATTTAAAAGCAATGTTTTGTTTCGATAAAATTCCATAGCGAACAATGGTCCAAAAATATAAAATAGCTCCAAGCGGAATTAAACTCCAAAAAGTATTACTTCCGTCAAATAAATTGATTCCAATTAATGTCACAATCGCAATAACGGTCACAAATAAAAGTATTTTTTTGGTCAAAGGTAATACTTGTCTTCTTTGTGGAATGTATTCTGGATATAATTCTGGATTTGTTAAATCCCCTTCGCCTTTTAATAATTGGTGACACAAAGGACAATATTTTTGAGTAGTATCTACGTCAACTTGACATTTATCACAATGTTTCATTAATATTCCTCCACAAAATTACTTTCAATTTCAACTTCAAATCCTAATTTTGAAAAATGTCTAAAAAATTCTCTTTCAATGGTTGTTTCAATAATTGATCTCGTAAATGTAATCTTGAATTTATTTCCAAAAGAAGCGATAGAACAATTTAAAGTATTAAATTTTCCTGAATAAACAGCTGCAGTGATATCAGAAATATAAGGAATCATCGATTCGGGGAAATCAATTTTCCCAAGATTGGTAAGGCTCATTGTATTAAGCGATAACCCCATCATTTGATATCCAATTTTTAATACATATTTTTTTAGAAAGTAAGGAGTCATTCTTAAAAATATATTTTTTTCAAAAGCGACATTTTCACTCATTTTTCGAATTAATTCTTCTTTTGTCATTCCTTGTTTGAATTGTGTTTTTGTCAGTGTAAGTATTTCATCAAATGTAATATCAGATCGGTTCATAACTAAATCTGTTTTTACAAAATTAGAAAAATTTCTTAACGTTTTTGAAGGAAAATGTTTTCTTAAATTTACTGGGACAAAAATCTTCACAGGTTTTTGGTTTTGCTTTAAATGCTCTCTGTATTGAATTTGAGTGACATAAATGGTATGCATCATAAGCGCAGCCATATATTCAGTAACCGTAGCTTGATATTTTCTTGCTAATTCTAGCATTTTTGCCGTCGAAATTGTTCCTGAAATAAGCCCAATATTATCCCCAGAAATTGGCGTTCCTTTTATTCCAAACGCTTTTTTTTCATTCACGTGTTGTCGGTTCTTAGCATTATAATATGTACTATGACTATCTTCATATTCTTCCATAGAAGGAAGACTATCTTTTGTTAAAATCATGTTATCTGGAGATACATTATATCCTTTTAAAATAAAGTACTCATAGAGAATTGATTTTAACATCATGAAAGAACCTGTTCCATCCGTTAATGAATGAAAAGCCTCTAAAGCTATCAATTTATTTCGATAAAATATTTTAAATAAATATCCGTTATTTTCTTTAGGACTTAAATTACCACATACTTGATATGATAACGGTTCAATATAAAAAGGCCGACTATTGTAATCTAAATAACTCCAAAACAATCCGGTTTTTAACCGAACTTTGAACATGGGGTATCTTTCTAAAATTGCATCTACGGCGAGTTGTAATAAATCAATATCCACTTCTTCTTTTAAAATCACTTGCACTCTAAATGTATTTGTTTCTCTTTTATTGGAAACTGCAGGAAAAATTTTCGCAGAATTATCCAGCTTAAACCAGTCTTTATATAAAATGTCTTTTCCCATATTAAATTACTCCCTTTTAACGTTCCAAGTTACACGTAAATTGTGTTTCAATATACTTTCCAATTTCTTTCCATGCCTTTTTTGCTTCAGGAATTAACCCAAAAGCTAATTGAAACACATGAAACATTCCTCTATAAATTGTCACTTTTACATTGTTTCCGGCATCGCTTGCTATTTTTGCGACACTTAACGTATCTGATTCTAATACTTCATTACTTCCTACATGCATCATTAAATTTGTATAATTATGATACTGTCCATAGACAGGAGAAATATATGGATTATGAATGTCTTCATGTCCAATATATCCTTTTACATCAAGTGGATCTGTATTTTCACCTAGTAACGGATCTAATTTAATGTTTCGAAGGTAAGATTCGCCTTCAGCCGCTAAATCTGTCCAAGCAGACATTGTAATAATTGCCTTTGGCAAAACTCTTTGTTGGTCTCTTAAATATAACCCCAAAGCAAGAACCAATCCCCCTCCAGCAGAATCTCCAACTAAAATAATGTTTTCAGAAAGATAGCCTTTGCTTATAACAAAATCATAAGCAGCAATGGCATCTTCAAAAGCAGCAGGAAATGGATGAATCGGCGCCAAACGGTAATCAAGAGATAAAACGCTACAACTACAAGTTAAGCTTAAATATTTTAAAGCTGATTTTCTATAAATATCACTATATCCAGAAACATATGCTCCCCCATGAAACTGAAGAATAATATTTTTTCCAATATTGTTTGATTTATAAATCCATTCCATTTTTGCAGTATGAAACTCTATTTGATTTGCGACAATATTTTTAGGAAAACGAAAAGTATCTGTTAGTTCGGTCGTATATAATCTGCCAAAATTAACTGGATGATGTTTTTTAATATCCGGAAACTTACTGACTAATCTTAATAATTGATTTGCGAAAGTTCCTCTGATGGTTTTTTTACTAAATTGAAGGTCAAGCATCTATTTCACCTGCTTTTTTATAATTATACCACAGAGTCTCAATGATTTACATAAAAGTAGAGTCTTTTTATACCGTTTCTTTTATATTAAATTTTCCAATTTATTTTTAATTTTACTTAGAATTTTATTTCTTCGTTACTTCATTTTTTATGATAGTACTATGTTTTTTTGAGATTAGAAACTTAATAAAACAAAAACAAAATAAGATGTAGTATAATAAAATACAAGAGGTGATATCATGCGTGCATACGAACGCTTACTAAATTATGTAAAATTTAATACTCAATCCAGTGATTCTTCAAAAACATACCCTTCTACTTCTTCTCAATTAGAATTAGCCAACTTTTTAAAAGAAGAATTAACAAATTTAGGTGTATCTTCTGAAGTAGATGATTTTGGCTATTTGATTGGAAGAATCAAAGCCAATACTTTAAAAAAAATACCTTGTGTTGCATTTATCGCACATTTAGATACTTCTCCTGATGCAAGTGGAGAAAATGTATTACCAAGACTTATTCAATCATATGACGGAAAAGATATTGTGTTAAACGAAGAAACCAATATTGTACTTAGTCCAACTATGTTTAGTTCGTTAATAAGAAATATTGGAGAAGATTTAATCGTAACGGATGGGACGACTTTACTTGGAGCTGATGATAAAGCCGGAGTTGCTGAAATTATGACCGTAGTTGAATTTATTCAAACACATTCTGATTTCATTCATGGAGAAATCGTGATTGTTTTTACCCCTGATGAAGAAGTAGGAAACGGGACGATTTATCTTGATGTTAACAAAGTGAATGCTGATTTTGCTTATACGCTTGATGGTTCAATGGTTGGTGAAATTGCTTATGAAAATTTTAACGCCGCAGGCGCTAAAGTCATTTTTAATGGCAAATCAGTCCATCCAGGAAGCGCGAAAAACAAGATGATTAACTCCATTGAACTTGCCTTTGAATTTAATCAATTACTTCCAAAATTTATGCGCCCAGAAATTACTGAAAATTACGAAGGATTCAATCATTTACATGGAATTCAAGGAAATGTTGAGAAAACGGTTTTAGACTATATCATTCGTAATCATGATAAAATGATATTTGAAAGCCAAAAGAAGGATTTTTTAAACGCTTGTGAATTCATCAACAATAAGTATGGAAAAAATACTTCCATCTTAGAAATCACTGATTCTTACTTTAATATGAAAGAAAAATTAGATAATCATTTAGAAATTATTGATATTGCGATTAAAGCCATCACAGATCAAGGATTAACCCCAATTATTGAACCGATTCGTGGAGGCACAGATGGTGCTAGACTGACCTATATGGGATTGCCTTGTCCTAACCTTGGAACGGGTGGATACAACTATCACGGGCCATTTGAATACATTTCTATTCAAGAAATGGATCAAGCAGTAGAAATTGTCAAAAAAATTATTACAAATATTTATGAATTAACATAATAGTAAAAACATCACTTTTTAAAGTGATGTTTTATTTGTGATATGTTATATGATTTAAAAGAGTTATACTCCGATATAGCTGCTCTAATAATATAAGTCTCATAAGTTGATGAGGAAATGTCATCTTGGAAAAAGAGATGGCATTATCTGCTCTTTTTTTTACCTCATCTGATAAACCATAAGATCCTCCAATGATAAAGCAAATTTGAGAAGAATGGTATATACTTGTTTGATTAATCCAATCAGCTAATTCTACACTTGATAAAAGTTCTTTTTCAATTTCTAATGTCACAACAATCGATCCATTTGGAATCTTTTCGATAATTTTGATTCCTTCCGCGTCTATTACTTTTGTAATATCACTTTCAGAAATTTGACCTGTACTTTTTTCTTCCAAAACTTCTATCACATCTGTTTTCACAAAAGCAGAGAGTCTTTTTAAATATTCATCAATACCTTCTTTTAGGTATTTTTCTTTTATCTTCCCCACACATATTAATTTAAATTGTATCATTTTAATTTTGCCCTTGGATGACTTTTCATATAGACCTCTTTTAATTGTTCTTTTGATACTTTTGTATAAATTTGAGTGGTAGATAAACTAGCGTGTCCTAAAAGTTCTTGAACGGTTCTTAAATCCACTCCGTGATTTAATAGATGCGTCGCAAAGGAATGTCTAAACGCATGAGGAGAAATATGCAATGTCGATGCTTGTTTCTTTAATTCCGATTCTAAAATAACTCGCACTCCTCGGTCAGTTAAATGATTTCCTTTGAAATTAACAAATAAAAACCCGTCTTCTTCTTTTAATGATCTTGATTTTAAAACGGGTCTAGTTAATACTAGATAATTTTTTATTTTAAGAATAATTTCATCGTGTATTGGTGCATATCTGTCTAAAGATCCTTTTCCGTGAACCAAAATGGTTTTAGATCCAAAATCAATGTCCTTAATTTTAATATTAATTAATTCACTTACACGAAGACCAGATCCATATAGAATTTCAAAAATAGCAATATTTCGTCTTCCAGCCAATGTAGATTCATCGATTCGATTGAGAAATTCATTCATTTCATTTTCGTATATAAATTTTGGCAATTTTTTAGATTCTTTGGGCAATACTGCATTATGAAATGGATTTGTTTTAAGATATTTTTCATCAATCAAATACGCATAGAGTGTTTTTACACTACTAATTTTTCTGCGTATAGATTTTGGAGTATAATCATTGTGTAAAAACGAAATATAAAAACGTGATATTCTTTCTGAAAGGTGATATAAATCACCTAAATCTTCTTGTGTTAAAAATAGTGTTAACGTTTGAATGTCATTTAAATAAGCGATAACTGTATTATTTGAATAATTTCTTTGGTTAATTAGATAAGATTGATACATTTCTATGATTTCTTGATTACTCAAATAAATTCACCTCCAACATTTGCTTTAATGCTTCAATGCTTCTATTTGCCATTAATTCTTTTCTTTGCTTTTTATTGTGTTTTTCTTCAAAAGGAGGAAAAATACCAAAATTGACATTCATGGGTTGAAAGTAAAGTGGTTCTGCATTCTCTAAATAAAAAGCTTGAGCTCCTAGAGCGGTCATTCTAGGAAAAGATACTAAATCTTTCTCTTTTACGAGTTTGGCCATGTTGATTCCTGCAATCATTCCAGAACCAATGGATTCAACATATCCTTCTACGCCACTTAATTGTCCCGCAATAAAAATCTTTGGGTGATTTTTAATTTGATAATATCGATTCAAAATTTTTGGCGCATTGATAAACGTATTTTTATGCATCACTCCATATCGAACAATTCTGGCGTTTTCGAGTCCTGGAATTAATCGAATTATTCTTAGTTGTTCTGAAAAAGTAAGATGTGTTTGAAACCCTACAATGTTATATAAACTAGCAGATACATTATCTTGACGTAATTGAACAACTGCATATGGTCTCGTTCCATCTAATTTCCTAAGACCTACTGGTTTCATTGGTCCATATAATAAGGTATTGTATCCTCTTCTTGCAATTTCTTCGAAGGGCATACATCCCTCAAATACTTTCAATTCAAAATCCTTCGGGATTACACAATTTGCATGCAAAACTTCTTCATACCAGCTATCATATTCGTCTTTTGTCATGGGGCAGTTGATATAAGTTGCTTCTCCTTTATCATATCTGCTTTTAAAATAAGCTTTCTCCATATTAATGGAATCAAATTCGATTATCGGAGCAGCTGCATCATAGAAATAAAGAGAATCTTCTCCGGTTAACTTCTTAATGCTTTCAAAAAGAGGATTTGCGGTTAAGGGGCCAGTCGCAATGATAACAAATCCTTCTGGGATATTTTTAATTTCTTCATCTATTACTTCTATTAAAGGATTATTATATATCTCTTTAGTTAAATATTCTGAGAATAAATCACGATCTACTGCAAGAGCACTTCCCGCTGGAACTTGATTTACATCAGCGGCTTGAATGACTGCTGAATTTAATAGCCTTAATTCCGCTTTTAGAAGCCCGCAAGCGTTCTCAATTGAATTACTACGAAAGGAATTAGAACAGACAAGTTCTGCAAAAGTATCTAATTGATGGGCAGGGCTTTTGGTTATTTTTTTCATTTCATATAGTTTAACATTTATACCACGATTAGCAAGTTGAATACTTGCTTCAACTCCAGCAAGTCCAGCACCAATCACACTAACAAATGGATAACTCAATCCAACCACATCCTTATTCTTTAATTATAACATATTATCAATTGATAGAATTTAAAAAAGCGGTTTCCCGCTTTTTATTTCTTTATTTTGATAACAACTGGATTGTTTGACAATTTCAATAATCCTGATTCTATTTTTTCTTGTTTTCCAGTTAAGTAATTATGATACGTTCCATCAGGAAAATCAACTTTGATGTTTCCTTCAGCCAAGGCAACATTAAAAATTCCTATATACTTTTCTTGATTATTTTCAAAGGTATTATATGCAACTCCATCTATTTCTGGAATATGCACTGTATAAACTCCTGATGAAAAAACTTTTCGTTTTTTTAACTTTGTCAGTTTTTGAATATAATCTGTAATATCAGTGTTTTTTACATAAACGTCTTTTTCAAATAAATCTGGTCGTTTATCAGAAGTGAATTCTTCTCCTGCATAGAGCATTGTAGCTCCTTTTTGAAAGAAAATAAAGCCTGTCCAGTTTAAAATTTTATTTATGTCATTTTTTACTTGAAATGCGATTCTTTCTTGGTCATGATTTTCTAGATTCTTTAATTTTACATAGTTCGCTGGATAAATTTCTTCTTGTCTAGAAATGGCTTCAAGATATTCTTTAAACGGTCTTTCGTTTTTTAGGTAAGCTTCAAAAAAAGGTTGCACATCATAATCATATGCTATGTCGAACACTTGATATATTTCAGATTCAGATGAACAATCATAACCGCAATCTCTGATGTATTTTAGAAAACTTCCATGAACAGATTCACTTAACCAAATCACTTTTTTATTAACTCTTGAAACAACTTTTCTTGCATAATTCCAAAAATCCAGTGGAACCAAACTAGCTACATCTGCGCGAAATCCATCTACTCCAAGTTCCGCATAAAATACAAGATTTTCAGCTAATTCACGCCATAAAGATTTATCTTCAGTAAAATCAAAATCAGTAACATCCCACCATTCTCCGATGCGGTTTGCGAATTCACCTTTTTCGTTTTTATAAAACCAGTCGGGATGTTCTTTTAGCAATTTTGAATCTCTGGAAGTATGATTATAAACAATATCCATCATAAGTTTCATTTTTCGATTATGGATTTCTTCTATTAATTGTTTGAAATCCTCCATTGTACCTAATTCAGGATGAATTTCTTTATAATTTTGAATGGAATAAGGACATCCAATGGTTCCTTTTCGATTCTTTTCTCCAATCGGATGAATGGGAAGAAGATATATGATATCAACCCCTAATGATTGAATTCTGTCTAAATCTAAAATCAGAGCTTGAAAGGTTCCTTCAAGGGTGTGATTTCTCACAAAAACTTGATAAACCACAGAATTTCTTAGTTCAATTTTTGTTTTATTCATAATATCCTCCATAAATGATATACTCACTTCAATATCTATCATAAAAAGTTTACTATAAATTATGAAAAAAGTCTATGAATTCCTTTGCATTTTCGGATTTTAAATGAATTCAAAAGATTCATTTGTGTAATGTTTGTTACATGTTGAAAATGTGTGAAATGTAAAACATGTAAATAGTTACAGAATTTTCTTTTATTTTACTTTCTTTTTAGGTATAATTAGAATATAACCCAAGAGTTTAAAGGATGTGAATTTATTGGCAACTATTAAAGACGTGGCAAAATTGGCTCATGTAAGCGTAGCTACTGTTTCAAGAGTTATCAACAATAAAGGATATGTAAACGTATCAACAAAAGAATTGGTGTTAGATGCTATTAATGAATTACAATACATTCCAAACGAATTAGCAAGATCTCTTTTCAAAAAACAATCAAGAATTATCGGCATCATTGTTCCTCATTTGACTTCTTATTATTTTGCTGAACTTTTAGAGATCATTGAAGATATTACTATTAACCATAATTATCGTCTAATGATTTGTAATTCTCAAGACAACAAGGAACGAGAAACAAAATATTTAAAAGTATTTCAACAATATAATATTGATGGAATTATTTTAATCTCCAATACAACTCGTATACAAGATTATAAAAGTTTAAATATTCCAATTATTGCCATTGATCATAAATTAACCGATGATGTTCCTTCGGTTACAAGTAATAACGTTCTTGGAGGAAAATTAGCTGCTGAAAAACTAATATCTGTTGGCTGTAAAAAAATCATTCATTTTAGAGGTCCTTCTGTATTAATGCCAGTAAGAGACCGAACAATCGGATTTAAATCTGTTCTTGAAAAACATAAAATATATAACTTTAGTTTTGATTTGGATTTTAAAAATCCAAGTCAAGAAGATATTCAAAATGTCATTAATTCTAATTTAGATTGTGATGGAATCTTCTGTGATTCAGATATCATTGCATTAAATGTCATCCAATGCTTGAAAAAAGCAGGAAGAACCGTTCCAGATGATGTTCAAGTTATTGGCTTTGATAATATTGAATTATCCAGAATCTTTTCACCAAAATTGACCACCATCGCTCAATCATCAGAGAAAATAGGTCATTATGCAGTAGAATCGTTAATGAAATTAATGAACAATGAGTCAATCGATAAATTCCATCAACAAATTGATGTTACTTTAATTGAAAGAGAAACTACTAAATAAATGAAAACCCCGAATTTAATCGGGGATTTTTTTTTGATTTAATAGAACCAAATTTTCCAGTTTATCAGCTGTATCATCACTAATATTGTGTTCTATGCCACATGCTTCTTCGTTTGCGACTGCTTCTTTGACTCCAAGGATATCCACTAAAAAACGCTTGATTATTTTATGTTTTTGAAGTACTTTTTGAGATGTTTCTAATCCTTTACTTGTTAAAGAAATATCCCCATAAAGTTCTTTGGTCACAAGTTGGTTATTCATTAAAGTATTTACTGCCCGATTGACGCTCGCTTTAGAAACTTCTAAATGATTGGCAATATCTACGGAACGAACATGATTTCCTCCAAGCATAAAAATGGTTTCTAAATAATCTTCTAACGATTCGCTATAATGCATTGTTTTTTTATCCATCATAACCCCTCTTTTCAAATATAGTATATCATAAAGAATTTTTATTTAATGTTTGATTTCTCATTTTTTGGCAAATTACATGAATTTTTTATTTTACAGCTAGAACAATTGACACAAGCTTTACCATTTTGAGAAATAAAACGTTTGATGGAATAAATAACGATGGAAAATACACCAATTCCAAAAAGAATGGAAAGTGCTGTTCCTAAACCTAAAGATCCTATTTGATAAATGGAGAGTGAAACTAAATAGGCGATTACTAATTCATACAATATCGCAAACGTTAACCACTTCCATGAACCAAGTTCTCTTTTCATTGCCGATACTGCGGCAATGCAAGGAGTTGCGAGTAAAGCGAAGGCCATAAAAGAGTAGGCTTGTAAAGGAGAAAACGCTGCTTGAATATTACCATATAATAATGTTCCATTTTCTATGACATTTCCTGAAACTCCATATAGAATTCCTAACGTTCCAACAACGGACTCTTTTGCAACAAATCCAGTAAGGATTGCAACTGTAGCTTGCCAATCCATAAATCCAAGTGGTTTAAAAAGCGGTAATAAAAATTTACCAATAATACCTAAAATACTATATTGCATTTCTGATTGATCTAATAACCGAAATATTCCATCCACAAAACCAAAGTAACTCATAAACCAAATGATAATAAACGCTCCTAAAAGGATTGTTCCAGCTTTAATCAAAAATCCTTTAGCACGCTCCCATGTATGCAACCACGTGTTTTTTAAAGTAGGCATACGATACTCAGGAAGTTCCATAATGTAATTTGCGCTTGCGCCTTTCAAAATTGTTTTTTTAAATAATATTGCAGAAAGTATTGCAACAATTATCCCTAAAAAATACATAGAAAAAACCACAAGATACGATGCTCCAAAAAATAACGCACCTGCAAACACTCCATAAATTGGTGCTTTCGCTCCACAAGAAATGAAAGGGATAATCATTGTAGTAATTTTTCTGTCTTCTGCTTTATCTAATGTTCTTGTTGATGCCACTGCAGGAACACTGCATCCAAATCCAATTAACATAGGAATAAACGATTTTCCAGATAAACCAAATTTTTTCAAAGCTCTATCCATAATAAAGGCAGCTCTTGACATGTATCCAGAATCTTCTAAAATCGCTAAAAATAAAAATAAAATTGTTAACTGAGGTAGAAATCCTACAACAGCTGCCAATCCTCCAAAAATTCCGTTTGTCAAAAGACTGGAAACCCATGTAGCCATTCCAAAAGATACTACAACTCTATTGATTAATACAAAAAATTGGTTCATCAACCAAACAAATTGATTCGTTATAAACGTTCCAATAGGACCAAAAGCAAGAAAAAACACTAATAGCATTATTAGTGCAAATAACGGAAGTCCCAACCACTTATTGGTTAAGATTCTGTCAATTTTATCTGTTACAGATGTTTTTGAAACATCCCCTTTTATTAAAACTTTTGAACACACATTCGTGATTTGATTATAACGATAGTTTGGAAGAACCATGTCAAAATCAATATCATATTTTTGTATTTCAAGGATTCGCTTACGTTTAAGTTCTTCTACTTCCATAATGGATAAATTTTGTTTTTCAATTCCTTTAAAATCGTCTTCGAAAAACCTTATGGCTAAAAAACGATCTTTAAGGATTTTTTCGAATTCTGTAATTGATTCTTCAATTGTTTGTGAATATCTTTGAGACTGTTTTATTTGAGATACATTAAGTTTAGAAATAAATAATTTAAGTTCATTAATTCCATGTTTTTTACTAGCTGTAATTGGAATAACCGGAACACCTATTTTGTTTTCTAATTCTTTAATATTAATATTATCTAATTTTCTTTCTACGATATCCATGCAGTTTAAAACAACAATCATCGGAATTTTTGTGTCAAGTAATTGATAAGTTAAAAATAAATTCCTTTCTAAGTTTGATGCATCTACAATATTGACAATAAGATCCATTTTCATATTTTGAACATATAAAGATGCTATTTCTTCTTCCAACGATATGGTAGATAAAGAATAGATTCCTGGAAGATCAACGATTTGCGCTTCAAAATCTAAGTAAATTAATTTCCCTGATTTTTTTTCAACGGTTACTCCTGGCCAATTACCCACCGATTGATTCAACCCGGTTAATTCATTAAAAACAGTTGTTTTTCCACAGTTTGGATTTCCTACTAAAGCAATCTTTATCATAAAGACAATCCCTCAACTAAATCAACTTCAATTGTTTTTGCCTCAGATTTTCTAAGAGTTAAAACATAACCACGTATAACGATTTCCATTGGATCACCAAGAGGAGCTAATTTCTTTACGAATATTTTTGTCCCAGTAATTAAACCCATATCAATAATTCTTTTTCTTAGATTATTAGCATATATATTTTTCACTACACAGGTTTTGCCAGGTAGAACATCTTTTAACGTCATAAGTATCCCTCCAAATTGTTAGCGTAGTCTAACTATTTTCTTAAAAAATAAAAGTTAACAAGTTAGCCTGTACTAACATTATATGAGCATTTGCAATAATTGTCAAATATAATCAATAAAAAAAGAGCTGTAACATTTTTTCAGCTCTTTTCTAAATCAATTAATTGTTTTTTTAATTCTATTCCACCAGCAAAGTTTCCTAATTCTTTATTATGCTTAATGACACGATGACATGGAAGAAGTAAAGGAAGTTTGTTTTTTCTACATACAGAGCCAACAGCACGGTAGGATAGAGGATGTTTCGATATTATTGCTAATTCTTTATAAGAAATAGTTTCTCCATAAGGAATTGTACTCATAGCTTGTAATACCCTCTTTTCAAAATCAGAGCCTTGAATCAGATATGGTAATGTAAAAACTTTGAGTTTATGATCAAGAAAATGTTCAATTTGTTTTTTAGCTTCTAAAAACAAATTAGATTTGTTTATAGAAAAATCCAGTTGTGAATGTAATTGGATTTCAACAATATTTTTTCCATCGTCAATTATGCCGATTTCTCCAATTTTTGAGGTGAACCGATTATGATTCATTCTTTTTTACCTCTACATTTTTAGTAGCAATAAAATCTACGTTCGTTCCACACACGTTTTTTAAAACGATATCTCCAACTTTTATTGGAGCCGTCATTTTAATTCCTTTTAATTGCATCATACATTCTTTAATTTTATCTTTAGGAATGTCTTTGCTTGTTTTGATTGAAACCATATCTTCAACGCCATTGATTACTGGAACGATTGAAGTGATAATTCTTGTCGGATTTATTACTTCTTTTTTGGCGTAATCTTCACCTTTTCTACACATAGCACCTGTAATCTTAACAACATCTTCTCCTATGATTTCTACTTCTAAAGAACATCCCATAGGACATCCTATGCAAGTTATATTTTTAGTTATTTTCAAGAAGATCACTCCTTTTCAACTTTAATTGTAATCGTTTCTAATTCCGGAAATGAATCAAACCACTTAAGAGGTAATATAACTTGTTCCATTTCCCCAGGGGTGAGTATTCTTTTTTTTAGATGTGATTGTCTTTGATTATCAAAATAGACTGAAATGTATTGATCTTTAAAAACATTAGACACTCTAAATCGAATCGTCACCATTT
Source organism: Bacillota bacterium (assembly GCA_018818595.1). NCBI lineage: Bacteria > Bacillati > Bacillota > Bacillota bacterium. Next base: position 51,598 of record JAHIRM010000003.1, on the reverse strand, counting down.
TAACTATATTTACTAAATCTATCGAGACTGGAACGGTATAACGAATTCCATCGCTCGCAATGACTTTTATTGCGTGTTTATGCTTTAATTCGTTTTTTACATATTTTGTGGCATTTGTTCCAGCAATTTGTGCTTCTTCACTTACGTAATCCACTAAATCATGAACATGTAACACATTTCCACATGCAAAAACACCTGGAATTGAAGTTTCAAAACTCTCTGAAACAAAAGGCCCTGAAGTCTTTGGATTTATTAATACCCCTGCTTTTAAAGATAGTTCATTTTCTGGAACCAAGCCTACAGATAGTAGTAAAGTGTCGCAACTTACGAATTCTTCCGTTTCTAAAATAGGTTTTAAATTTTCATCTACTTTACAAATCGTAACTCCTTCTACTCTTTCTTTCCCATGAATTTTGGTAACGGTATGGCTTAACTTCAAAGGAATATTGTAATCATCTAAACATTGAACAATGTTTCTTTTTAATCCTCCTGAATAAGGCATAATTTCGCATACCATTTGTACTTTAGCACCTTCTAGAGTCATTCTTCTGGCCATAATTAATCCAATGTCTCCAGATCCTAAAATAACAACTTCTTTTCCTGGCATGTATCCTTCCATGTTCACGAAGCGCTGTGCTGTTCCTGCAGAATAAATTCCGGATGGACGAAATCCAGGAATATTTAAAGCCCCTCTTGGTCGTTCTCTACAACCCATAGCAAGAATAATGGACTTGGCATGAATTTCTAATAATCCGTCTTTTTCATTAATTGCAAAAATTATTTTTTCCTTTGAGATTTCGATTACCATTGTTTCTAGTTTATATTCAATACCTAATTCCTTTACTTTTTCAATATATCTAATTGCATACTCTGGACCAGTTAATTCTTCTTTAAATCTTTGGAGTCCAAATCCATTATGAATGCATTGATTTAAAATACCTCCAAGATCGTTTTCTCTTTCTAGTATTAGTATATCTTTATTTCCTTCTTCGTATGCACCGATGGCTGCCGCAAGTCCAGCTGGACCTCCGCCAATAATAACTATGTCTTTTTTCATTGTATTTTCACCTTCTATAGTTCCTTGTCTAGCCCTACAAGAAATGTTGATTTTTCGTTAAATTTTGAAATTTCTCTTACATCCTTATGTAGTTCTTTTGCTAATATTTCAAGAACTCTAGGAGAACAGAACCCACCTTGACATCTACCACTTCCGGCTCTTGTACGTCTTTTTACTGCATCTACTGTTTTGGCACCTAATGGGCGATGAATTGCATTTTTAATTTCCGCTAATGTGACTAATTCACACCTACAAATAATTTTCCCATATTCTGGAAATTCTTCAATTAAGCGTTTTTTTTCAGCCATAGTTTGACTTTCAAAACGAGGAAAAGCTTTTCTTGTAGAAATAAAATGTTCTTTCTTTTTTGCATGTAATTTTAAAGAAATTTCTAAAGCCAAATCAAGTGCGATTGCAGGAGCTGCCGTAAGTCCGGGAGATTCAATTCCTGCAGCATTATAAAAGTTTTTTACATCTGGTGATTCACCTATGACAAAATCTTTTCCAATTTCTGAAGCTCTTAGTCCAGCAAATCCTGTAATTACTTTTGAAAAAGGAATTGACTTAATCGAACTAGAAGCTTTTTCAAGAATATATTGAACGCCTTCAAGAGTAGTTGCTGTATCTTCTTTTCCTTCAACGAAGATAGAACTAGGCCCAATCAGTAAATTTCCTTCTGCGGTTGGAGTCACTAAAACACCCTTTCCTTTGCTTGAAGGAAGTTGAAATATCGTTGAATGAACAATATTTCCTACTTCTTTATCAAAAAGGCAATACTCGCCCTTTCTTGGACGAATATCAAGTTTGTGTTGACTCACATAATTATTAATCGTATCGCTATGAATACCTGCAGCATTTACAATGCTTTTGGAATACATTTTTCCTTGATTGGTTTGAATTTCAAAAAAATCTGAAAGATTTGATATTCCTTCAACAAACGTATTAAAAAAGAATTCAGTTTTATTTTGAAAAGCAACTTCTGCCGGAGCGATTGTCAATTGAAAGGGATCAACTATTCCTCCCGTTGGTGCATAAAGCGCATATAATACTTCCGGATGCAGTTGTGGTTCCATTTTAAATATTTCATCTTTATTAAGTATTTTTAATCCTTCAACACCGTTTTCAATTCCTTGAAGTTGAAGGCTTTGTAAAGCTAAGAGATCTTCTTCGGAAAAGCCTATGATTAAAGAGCCGTTTTGAATAAACGGAACATCTAATTCTTTACAAGTTGAAGCCATCATTTTATTTCCAAGTACATTGTACTTGGCTTTGAGGGTGTTCGGAGTAGCATCATATCCGCTATGAACAATACCGCTATTAGCTTTTGAGGTTTCTTCGCAAACATCATTATTTTTTTCTATCACAGCTAATTTTAAATCATAATATGATAATTCTTTTGCAATATTGGTCCCAATAACACCGGCACCGATGATAATCACATCATACATCTTGTCACCTTCTTAATTAGTCTTTTGAGTTTAAAACATATTCAAATAAAAAATTTTCAAGAATTTTTTGATACTCTTTAGGGTTTTTAGAAGCTGTTTCAGCATGTTTTGCTCTATTTTCACCAATGTAAATTGCTTTTGGAGAAGGACATATTTCATACAAAATCTGACTATGCACTGGCGGAATAAATTCGTCTTCTTTTCCGTGTACAAACAAAATAGGTACTGACGCTTGACTTAAAGATGATTTAGGGCAAACTTTTTTAAAAGTTGCTTTCGTGAAAAGCTTAAAATAGAAATTACTGACACATAATAAAAGGCGATTTGCATACTTAACTTTTCTCTTGATAAGATACTTTATTAAATCTTCTAAATCAGAAAATGCACAATCTGAAACAACAAACTTTATTCGTTTATCAAAAGCTTGTTCCAACAAAACGGTAGCGGCTCCCATTGATTCTCCGTAAGTTCCAAGAAATAGATTTTCTCCATATCTTTCAAAGGTATCAGAAATCACATCATATAAATCATCTTTTTCATAGAATCCTAAAGTACAGTTCTTCCCTCCAGATTCTCCATGATATCTTTCATCATACAGCACAACATTAAATCCTAAGTCTCTCATCATTTTGGCATATTTTACGCAGCCATGATGTGTATAAGTATACCCGTGAGCAAGTATTACAAATCGATTTGTAAGTTCTATTGGTTTTATATAATAGGCCTGTAAGTCATATCCAAACCTTGAATGAATTTTATATTCACTTTTTGCCCAAGTATCGTACTCTTCCATTAATCCAGGGTTCTTTTCATTTTCCATAAGTCTTGTTTCAAGTAAAGAACGTCTTATAGGTTTAAATATTGATTTAGCAATTAAAAATCCTGCCATTTGAGTTAAAATAAAAATTAATGCCATCAAAATATAGAGCCAATCCATATATAGTATTCCTCTCCTTCAAATATAAAGAAAAATAATCTGCGTCTTTATTTTATCATATTTTTTTATATCTCTATATAAGATATGTAAGAAAAAGGAATAAGTCACAAATAACGACCCATTCCTTCATAATATCTTGATTATTGACATCATTTTATCCTAAATAAATTTAGAATATTTTAATCAATATTTGGAGTCTCTAAATTTGTAGCTAATAATTTATTTTTATTGTTTTTTGTCTTTTGAATGTTATAAAGTAAAACAATCGATCCAAATAATAAAAAGGATCCTTTTAAAATATCTGAAACATTTAATGCCCACCAAATTCCTTCTTCAAACATGGTTTTCGCTAATATAATCGCCAAAGGAATTCTAACTAAGTTTCCTGAAATTCCCGAAATAGATGGAATTTTTGTTTTTCCAACACCATTAAACAATCCAGCACCTATTCCTTCTAGCATCATAAATATCTGGGCGATACTAATGATTTTTAAATATCGAATACCATATTCGACGGTTAACGTGTCGTCTAAAAAGATTCGCATTAAAAATTCGGCTTGAAAGAAAAGTAAAAGCGAAATTAAGAATGCATAAGGAATTAATAGCAAAGAGATATATCCCATTCCTTTTTTTATTCTAACAAATTGCTGAGCACCAAAATTTTGACCTACAAAAACGGTGAGCGCTGTTTGAAAACCTCCAGCAATCATCCATGTAAATTGTTCTATTTGACTTCCGATTCTCTGGGCTGCCATTACGTCTTTTCCATATACAAAGACCATTCTAGCGATAACAATAGAAATAGAAGTAAAAATAATGCTTTGAATTCCTGCGGGTAACCCAATTCGGATAATCTCTTTCATCGTTGCAAAATCAAAAGATTTTATATGAAAATGATACATTCTAGGTTTGTTTAATTTGTAAATTAAAAAGAAGACTCCCATAGTAACCGCTTGTGCTATCACGGTAGCCAAAGCAGCTCCTGTGACACCAAGTCTAAAATATAGAATTAACAAAGGGTCTAAAATCATGTTTAATACCAATCCAATAGACATAATTCTAAAATTGACTTTTGTTTTTCCGAGTCCTTCATTGATTGCTGCAAATCCACTTGAAACAAATTGAAAAATCAATAATCCACCCACAATGGATAAGTAATTAATCGCATAAGCAACTACTTGTTCGGATTGTATATTGAAAATCGAAATAATTTGACTCTTAAAAACAAACAAAATGAGAGAAAAAACAATTCCTATTGTCAATTCCAATAACAATCCGTTGGAAGCAAATTTATTTACTTTCTCAAAATTCTTTTCTCCGACAGAATGAGCTACTTTGACACTAGTACCAATTTTAGCAATTAAAATGAGCCCAAATGCAAACCAAGTCATATATCCGGCTGTGCCAATTGCAGAAATCGCATCCGTTTCCAGAAGACCAATTTCATCAACTCGCCCTATCCAAAACATATCGGTTAAATTATAAGCCATTTGTGAAATTGATGTTAATAGCACCGGCAAAGCAATTAAAACTAATTTTTTAAAAATTGATCCTTCTGTTAGATCAAATATCTTACTCATATTTATCACCACTGTGAGATAAATTATATCATATTTTTTGTATTTTTGTTTAAAAAAAGAAACTTCATAAATGAAGTTTCTTTGTTTTATTCTTTTGGTTTTTCCATCAAAAAAGTAGCTTCCATATCTGCTTGAGATAAAGCAAACGCTAATGGAAAAAGTGTAAAAGCTTGAGATACATTTTGTTTGTCTTCCGTATCAGAAAATCCCATATGATAACGAATGGCAAACGCTTCTTCTCTTGATAATTTCATAAATCCAGAAATAATATATACAGACTTTTCGCCATGTCCATAAGGCAATTCATCTTTATACTCATAGATAGGAATTTGTATCCATTTGCCTGTGCTATCTTTTACATTTCTAAACCCTTTTTGATAAACATTTACCTTACAGATATCATGTAATAGCGCAGTAATCGCTATTGATTCGTCACTTACTACGAGTCCATAATCTTTTTTTATATCCGGACGACTTAAATATTTTTTTAAAGCACGGTATACATTTATAGAATGTTCGACTAATCCACCTTCATAAGATAGGTGATATTTGGTGGAAGCTGGTGCAATAAAAAAATCACTTTGATCCGAATTTAAATATTTTAGTAATTCTTCTGAACCTTCTCGCTTAATATATTGACGAAATATTTCGGCAAATTCTTCTTTTTTCATTGTAAAATCCTACAAAGCATCACAAACAACTGCGGTTCCTATCACTTCATATGATTTATTTTCATATTCAACTGGAACTTTGACTTCGAGTATTTTTTTGATTACAAACTCAGCATTAATACTCAAATCTTTAACAATATCTCCTGTTTTAAATCCGTTTTCTTCAAGGGATCCATAAAAAACAAATAAATCATCTTCTTCATATCTTTTAGCGTTTTTTGGAAGCAACCCTTCCACTAGAGTAGCCTTTTTTTCTTTTTCTGTCACAAGAAACTTATAAGGATTTTCTAAATTAAAACGTCTTTTTAAATGCTCTTCTAATACTACATTTTCAAAACCAGTTTTAACGTGTTCAATTCCTTTTTTTGCTTTCTTAATTACGGATAATCCTAAATCTCTTAATTTACTTGGAAAGTCTTTTTCACTTGATTTCATTTTATTCCTCCTAAAATAAACCTATTATTTTATTATCAATTACATCCATATTTTCATAAGCACCAAGTTTTGGTAAGCCCGGCATTGTCATAACATCACCTGTTAAAGCTACTAAGAATCCCGCTCCAATAGATGGTTTAAATTCACGTACTGTTATTTTAAAATCTTTAGGTCTTCCTAACAATTTAGGGTTATCAGAAAGAGATAATGGTGTTTTCGCCATACAAATAGGCAAGTTATTCCACCCAAGTTTATTATATTCTTCAATTTGTGACAGAGCAGCTTCGGAAAACTCTACAGAACTTGCTCCATATATTTTTTTTGCGATTATATTAATTTTTTCTTCAATTGATGTATTTAAATTATATAATACTTTCACTTTTTGAGGTGTGTTTGTTAATTCTATCACTTTTTTAGCTAATTCCACTCCTCCAAGACTTCCTTTTGCAAAAACTTCAGATAAAGCAATGGGATGATGATTACTATTTGCCCAATTTAAAAGAAAATCTACTTCTGCTTTTGTATCAGATTCGAATTTATTTAATGCTAAAACATAAGGCAAATGGAATTGTTTTGTGCTATCAATATGTTTTTCGAGATTTTCAATGCCTTTTTCAAGTGCAAGTACATTTTCTTCTTTCATTAAGGTTTTGTCAATGCCTCCATGCAATTTTAAAGCACGAATGCTAACTACTAACACGACAAGAGATGGCATAACATCCATATTTCTCGCTTTGATATCTAAAAATTTTTCCATTCCTAAATCGGCTCCAAATCCAGCTTCCGTGACAACGTAATCGCTAGCACTACGACAAAAACTTGTAGCGATTATCGAGTTACACCCATGAGCGATATTGGCAAATGGTCCTCCATGAATTAAAACAGGTGTATGTTCTAGGGTTTGAACTAAATTAGGTTTGATTGCATCTTTTAGAAGCATAGTAACGGCTCCTCCCACTTTTAAATCATTAACCGTTAGTGGGCGGTCTTCCATATCATATCCAACAATCATCTTTCCAATTCTTGATTTTAAATCATCAATGTCTTTTGATAAACATAACACTGCCATCACTTCGGAAGCAACGGAAATATCAAATGCATCCATTCTAGGTTTTTCTTTTTTACTGGATAATCCCACTTGAATTTTTCGAAGAGCACGATCATTCATATCCATCGCTCTTTTCCAAATTATTTTTTCAGGGTTAATATTTAAACGGTTACCATGATACATATGATTATCAATCACTGCACTAATTAAATTATTAGCAGACGTTATGGCATGTATATCTCCTGTAAAATGTAAATTAATGTCTTCCATCGGAACAACTTGAGCATAGCCACCGCCCGCAGCTCCTCCTTTAACCCCCATAACGGGTCCAAGAGAAGGTTCTCTTAATGCAATCATGGATTGATAGCCCAATTTCCTCAAAGCGTCTCCAAGGCCAATTGTAGTTGTTGATTTCCCTTCTCCTGCAGGAGTTGGATTGATGGCACTTACAAGAATAATTTTCCCTTCTTTATGAAATTTAGAAGATTGAATAGCCTCCATTTTGATTTTTGCTTTAAATGATCCATATTGTTCTATATCTTTTGAAGACAATCCAATAGAAGATGCAATCATAGAAATTTTTTTCATTTTTGTGCTTTGAGCAATTTCGAGATCTGATTTCATGTTTTACTCCCTGTTATTTTTTAAATGTTAATAAAGTTAAAGATTCAACACTTGCGGTATGTGGAAACATATCAATAGGTTGAATGTATTCGATATTGTAGACACTAGAAAAATCATTTAAGTTTTTTGCTAAAGTAGATGGATTACAAGATACATAAATCATTTTCTTGATTTTCGCTTTGAGTAATTCTTTTATCATCGATTGATCCAATCCTGTGCGAGGAGGATCAAAAATAACCACATCTGGAACTACTCCATTCAATAAAAGTCTGGGCAAAGCCCCTTCTACGTGTTCTGTAAAAAATTCAACATTTTGAATTTTATTTTTCTTTGCATTATCTATTGCATCACGAACTGAAGATGCGGAATAATCTATTCCATATACAATTTTTGCCGCTTTTGCTAATTGCAATGTTGTAATACCTATCCCAGAATAACAGTCAATTACCACTTCATTTCCTGTTAAGTTTGCCGCTTTTAATACTTCATCGTAAAGAATTGTCATTTGTTTTGAGTTTAATTGATGAAATGCATCAGGAGATATTTTGATTTCTAAATCTGCGAAATGGTCAACAATATAGCTGTCTCCTTGAAGAACTTTTAAACTTTTACCAAACATTAATGGATTGCTTTTTCGATTGATACTATAGGTGATTGATTTGACATAAGGAAGCTGTGTGATAACATCTTTTGCAATCACCTCTAAGATTTCATCATATTTTGTCACAATAAAAGTAACGCTTGCAGAATGGGTTGATTCCAAATATCTAGTAACTAGATTTAGTAAAATACCTTCTTTGTTAATCGAATCATATGCCATAACTTTATGTTTTATCAGAATTGATAATACAATTTTATTTATCTTATTGACTTCAGCGTGTTGAACCATACATTCGTCAACATAAACAAATTGATTTGAATTTGCTTCATATAGTCCAAGCGCTAATCCAAAATTTGTATTTTTAAAAGGCATTTGGGATTTGTTTCGATAATTAAACGACTCTTTCATTCCTAATGTTTTTTTAATTTCGATTTCATTTTCATTAACAGAAGTATATCTTCGTAAAGATTGTATTAAAATACTTTGTTTAATTTTTAATTGTTCATGATATTCAATGTGTTGCATTTGACATCCACCACATTTGTCAAAATATTTACAAGGCGGTGTTATTCTTCTTGTTGAAGGTCTTTCAATAGAATCCAAACGAGCAATCGAGTACCCATCGTGGATTTCAATAATCTCACAGTTTACTTTTTCTTTCAAAATGGCTCCAGGAACAAAAATGGCTAATTTATTATAATAGCCAATCCCTTCTCCATTGATTCCTTGTTTTCGAATTTCTAATTTAATTTTATCTCCAAGAATTAATGTGTACATCAATAATCACCACCACTTTAATTATAACAGAAAAAAGAAAAAAAAGCATGAGGTTGCCATGCTTTTACTTCTTGATTGTATAGGTTGGAACTAATTTCTGTACCAATTCTTTAATTTCTATATTTTCTAGTTTTTCAAAAGTATCATACACACTTGCAATTTCTGCTTCAATTTCTTTAAAATCTTGAATGGCTTCAATAAAAATCTTTTTATTTGAAGTATGTATGTGACCAAAGTCTTTATCAACAAGTAGCTCTTCAAACAGCTTTTCTCCTGGGCGAAGTCCGGTAATTTGAATATCTATATCTATGTATGGTCTTAATCCAGTGAGAAGAATCATTTTTTCTGCTAATTCGATAATTCTTACAGGTTCTCCCATATCTAAAATAAATATTTCTCCTCCTTGAGCAAACGCTCCAGATTGAAGAATTAATCCAACGGCTTCCGGTATGGTCATAAAATAACGAATAATATTTCTATCAGTTACTGTAAGAGGTCCTCCGTGTTCAATTTGTTTTTTAAACAAAGGAACAACTGATCCATTACTACCTAATACATTTCCAAATCGTACTGCTGAGTAATTTGTCTCTGAATTGCGATTAAAATGTTGCAAAATCATTTCAGCAAAACGTTTTGTTGCTCCCATCACGTTTGTTGGCCTTACCGCTTTATCACTTGAGACAAGGACCATTTTTTCAACGTGATGAATGGATGCTAGTTTACAAATATTATAGGTTCCTAAGATGTTTGTCCTCACGGATTCTACTGCGGAATCTTCCATTAAAGGAACGTGTTTATAAGCGGCCGCATGAAAAACAAGATCTGGTTTATATTGTTCAAATATCGAATTCATTCGTTCATAATTATATACAGAACCAATTAATACTTTTCTTTTCACTTGTTCGGTAGAGGGGTAATAAAATTTGTGATTGAGTTCCATTTGCAAATCATAAACTCCATTTTCGTAAATATCAACCATAATAACTTCTGCAGGTTGATAATTAACAATTTGCCTTACAAGTTCAGACCCTATCGATCCTCCTGCTCCAGTTATTAAAACTTTTTTATTTTGAATGAATTGATAAATTTCTTTATCATCTAATTCTATAACATCTCTTGACAATAAATCTTGTACATTTACTTCAAGCAAAGCTTTTGGGGCATCTTTTTTTAAATCTTTAAATTTAGGGATTCGTTTAATTTTCACAGGCTTAGAAGCGACAATTTGAACAATTTCTTGAAAACGTGCTGAATCAATATTTGCAATGGTTATAACAACTTCTTCTATTTTAAGTTCATCAATTAAATCTGGAACTTTTGAAATAGGTCCATATATTTTGTATCCTGACATCAATTTCCCGATTTTCATTGGATCATCATCTACAAAAGCAATGGGAGTATTGTTCAACTGTGGATTATCTCTTATTTCGCCTAATACAAGTTTTCCTCCTGCCCCAGCTCCGATTAATAAAGTTCTTTTTCCACCTAATTTTAAATGATTTCTTAAAAAGAATTTCAAAATTCGTTTTGATATTCGAGGAATCGTTAATACAAGCGATTCAAATACTGTGGTAAATACCAAATATATTTCAGGAATAAATTGGAAGTCAGCAATGGATAGAAAAAAAATTGCTACAATGAGATTTGTAAGAGTTACTCCAACAAAAATCCGAAATACTTCATCTAATCCTACATTATCTAAAACAAGTTTATATAATTTAAGCAAACAGTATACAATAATTTTAAATACAATGATAAACGGTAATATAATGAGGGCTTGTCGATAATCAAATCCTTCTACTCCAGTGAATTTCAATACCAAAATAATAAAAACATATGTCGCGCCTATTCCGAAAAAATCAATCAACATGAATTGATATACGCGCATCTTTTTCATATATTCTCCGATTGGCATAGAAATCTCTCTTTTCATTACAAAATCCCCCATTGAGTTTATTATTTGGTAATTGAATTTTATCACAATTTAAGAGATAATTCAATAAAGCTAAACTAATAAAATAAAATAAATCTACAATGAAATTTTTTTCAATAAAAAAGAATCAAGCGTTTACTTGATTCTTTTTATTATTTTATTATGTTCGCAGTGAAGTAAAATAAAACTCCATCTTCTATATTTTTAACTCCAAAATTAAGTCCTAAGTTTTGTAAAGTTGTTCTAACAATGCTTAGTCCCAATCCTTGTCCACCATAGCTTCTCGTTCTCGCTTTATCTACTTTATAGAAACTATCCCAAATGTGTTCTAATTCAGAATCTGGTATATGAGTTCCTGAGTTAAATACATTGATGGTAACTATAGCTGAATTATCTGTAGATGAAAATATTTTAATGATGCGCGAATCATCTATATGATGTAATGCATTTCCAATAAAATTGGACAATACAGTTTGAAGTTGGTCGTAGTCTGTTTCAATTAAAACATCGGACACATTAATTTGGACTTTTATGTTTTGTTCATCAAATTTTATCGAATATAATCGTATCGTTTCATCCACTAAATCTTTGATTGAAAATTTACTTGGAACAAGTTCTGTAAACCCGCTTTCCAATTGACTAATTTTTAGAAGAGCCATAACTAATTTATTCATTTTATTTGATTCATCAATGATGATATTAAGATAGTCATCAATCGTTTCTTGATTTAAACTTGGAAGTTTAAGAGCTTCAGAATATCCTAAAATCAATGAAATTGGAGTTTTTAACTCGTGAGAAGCGCTGGCAATAAATTCTTTTCTCATATTTTCAATTTGAGTTTTCAATTGAATATCTTTTGAAAGCTTTTCATTCGCTGATTTTAAATCAATGATAGACGCTTCAAGTTGAGCACTCATTTTATTAATGCTTTTTCCTAAATCACCAATTTCATCATTTGATACATTTTCCACTCGCTTACTAAAATCTAAATTAGCTAAATCTTGAGCGACTTGATTAATCTGCAAAATCGGGGTAGTAAACCGGTAACTTGCAAAATACATAATGAATCCAGATAATATCATAAATATAAACCCTACAATTATCGTAAAGGAATTAAAAACATCGATACTATCTTGGATAGATTGAAATGTGACTGTAAGAATATAGTATATGTTTAATCCATCTGTTCCTTCGTAGGAAACAAACAATCCAAGCATTTGAAAATCTAGATTATCTCCATTTTGATTAGGAATGATTTCTTCCATATATGCAAAATATGAATCATCACTACTTACTTGTATGGGATCGACTAATATTTCAGCTGTTCCATCTACTTGTTGACTAAAATCTAACATAATGTTTGCAATCATTCCATCATGGATGGAAAACTGATTACCGTAGAGTCGTTCATAGGGCGGAGGGAGCGTTCCAAATCCATTATTTGGAACGCTTTCATTAAGCGAAACATCTACTTCTTTTAAAATATGAATGCTTAAATTGTAATTACTTTCAATGTCTAAAACCAAAGCAGGCAAATTAGAACTAGTCAAATCCACCTCTTTCACTTCATTAAAAGCTACAATTAAAGTTTTTTCTCTAGAGTTAATATAATAGCTTTCAAGGTAAGTGTTATTAAGAATAATTAATCCAAAGATAAATGATAAAATAATGCCATAAGTAATTAAAAATAGCCTACTCCGAATCGATGTTTTCATTTTCGATATCTAACCGATATCCAATACTTCTAACTGTAGAAATATAATATCCATAATTCGAAAGTTTTGATCTTAATTGTTTGATATGGGTATCAACAGTTCTTAAATCCCCAAAATAATCATAATTCCAAACGGCATTTAAAATTTTATCTCTTGAGAGAGCTATTCCTTTGTTATCAATAAAATATTTTAAAAGTTCAAATTCTTTTGGAGTTAAATCTACTTTTGCGTTATTTACAAAAACTTCTCTTGAAGATAAAGACATGTAAATGACTCCAAAACGGAATTCTTCAACATCTAGTTTTTCTTTTTTTAAGATTTTATTAATCCTAGCCATTAAAACGCTAGGAGAAAAAGGTTTTGTAACATAATCATCCGCACCAAGTTTAAATCCTTTTAATTGATCGTATTCATCACTTCTTGCGGTAAGCATTACAACTGGTACGGTGGAAAATTCTCTGATTCTCTCTAAAACAAACCATCCGTCATATTTTGGCATCATTACATCCAAAATTACTAAATCAATTTTAGTTTTCGAATCGAAAAGAAGATCAATTGCTTGTTCCCCATCCTCTGCTTCAATGACTTTGTACCCTTCTCTTTGGAGAAATTCTACCAACAATTTGCGAATTCTAAATTCATCATCTGCAACTAAAACATGTATACTCTTCATAAATACATCACACATCCTTCGAAAATAAAAGACTATATAAGCCTTTTTTTAATTTCTATACTAAAAAGTTTTCACTTGTAAAGTGCTTTAGGTGTGATTACTCACACCTGGGTAAAATTTCAAGATAATAACACATTTTAATAGGGGGAGAAAAGTGAGTTGAAAAGATTCTCTTGAGTTTTACAATGTTATTATACTCAAACAATATGTTGAATTTGTGTTGTTTTATAAAAAATTAAAAAAATAGATAAAAAGAAAAACACTTTCGTAAAAAAAAGTGTTTATGTAAGCATAATTCTATTATTAAATAACTTTTCTGCCACAATGGTACCGTATTTTTTTTGAACATAATCGTAGGCTTCTTTAAGATAGTTTTTTCTAAATGTATGAATATCAGATGCAACAAAATCAATTAAATTATTCTTGATTAATTTATGTATAAATTTCTTAATTGTCAAACCGGATTGACCAATAACAGATCCCGCATTAATTTGAATGAGTCCGCCCATTTTCTTAATGATTTCATAATCAGAAAGAGATTTTAAATAGGAATATCGTTCGGCGTGAGCAATAATTGGACAATATCCAAGAGCTTTTATATTATGGATTGCCTCAGCTATATCTTCTTCTTCAATTGTAGAAAATTCAATTAAAACCATTTTTGTCTTTCCAAGAGGAATTACTGTTTTATCTCTTAGATTTTTAATGGATTCAATTGTGTAATATATCTCATTACCAAGATGTAACTGAATAGGTATTGAAAGCTCATTTACTATTTCTTTAAGTTTAAGAAATACTTCACGATTTTGCTCATATGTGGACAAATAATCTCTTGTTTTCATATAATGTGGAGTTAAAAACAAATCGGTTACACCAAAGTTAACCGATTCTTTTATTAAATTTATTGATGATTCCAAATCTTTAGAACCATCATCAATGTAGGGCAAAATATGTGTATGAATATCAATCATACTATAATCCCCTTCCTTTATTGGTTTTCTGATCCGTAATAATAATGATATCCATGATACCCTTTGGTCTTACGAACATCAATATTAGCTAAAACTCCGCCAATAACATAAACGTTATTTTGTCTTAATTGATTTAATCCTTCTTTTGCATCTTCTTTTTTTGTTTTATTATATGCTACAACATATATCACGCCATCTACAATTTTACTTACTATCATTGCATCAGTAACTGATAAAACCGGAGGCGTATCGATAATAATATAATCGTATTCATTTCTCAAGCTGTTTACTAAATTTGCAACTTTTTGAGATTCTAAAATTATATGAGGATAAGAAATATGTTTTCCAGTTAAGAATAAATCAATATTTGAATCATCATGAATAATTAATTCATGATAGTCCATATCATTCGTAATATAATCAAATAATCCTTTGTCATTTACTTGATGAAAAGCTCTATGTATTTTTGGCCTTCTTAAGTCGAAATCTAAAATAATAACTTTCTTTCCTTTTTCAGCGTAAACGGCAGCAAGATTTATAGAGGTTGTTGTTTTTCCATCTTCAGGAGTCGCGGAAGTACATTGGATAACTTGCATTTTTTTATCAAGAGATGTAATTGAGATGTTTAATTGTAGTTTTCTGTAAGCTTCGGCTTCCATGGAATTCGGTGATTCTATCACAACGTTTCTATATTCAAAAAATTCCATCTAATCCACCAACTTTCTTTCTTTGATTGTTCCTGGAACAGCTGCAATTACATTAATTTTCAAGTATTTTTCTAAATCAGAAGCGCTTTGGAATTTATTGTTAAATAATTCTTTTACAAATACAATTCCAAGAGAAAGAATTCCTCCCAAAAGAACGCTTATAACCACATTTAACATTTTATTAGGAGAACTTGGATAATTAGGTTCAACTGCGCTATCTAAAACTTTAAGTTTGTTTTGTAGTAATACATATGCATTTTCTGGATCGTTTGCGATTTCTATACTGTTTTCAACAAGTTGGTTTGCAATCTCAGTTGCAAGAATTGCTGATTCATTTTCAACTTCTATATAGATAATTAAAACACTCGTTGAACTTGAAACTGTGATACTATTTTTTAAAGAAGAAATACTATAGTTTGTACCTAAATCAGCAATATCAGAAACAACCGTATTTAAAACTCGATCTGACACAACAAATTCTTTGTATGTAGCAATTAAATTTTGAGCAACATAAATTGCAGATTGCTCTGAAGTTGATGTTGAAGATACATCTACTTGTACCATAATTGAAGTTTGAGCAGTATATTTAGGCGTAACAACAACAAAAGTGTATACAATTCCAATAACAGTAACCCATAATGTTACAAGGAAAATTAGCACAATATTGTTCCAAACGATTTTTAATAGCTCTGAAAGAGTAATTCCTTCTTCTACAACCATTTCTTGTTGATTCATTTCATCCATATCTATATTCTCCCATCTTTATGCAATAAGATTCTTATAACATCTTTATTATTTTACACCAATTCTCCAAGAAAAACAATCACACACCAAAAAATCATTTAGTACGTAATCACGGCAAAAATCAAAGCAAATATACCTAAAAACATCGTATAGACTGAAAACCAAATAAGTTTTCCTTGTCTAAACCATGAAAAAATATATTTTAAAGAAAGTCTTGTTGCAATTAAACTAGCAAGAAAAGCAAATCCATAGTATACATATTGATATTTATTTGTGATGTCAAATCCTAAATTAAATTCTGTTGGATTTAATATCCATTGAAAAAAGAAGATTAAAAAGGACCCAAATGATACCGGAATATATAACATAAACGAAAAAGATAAAGCGGTATCCATTGATACTTTTCTTAATAACCCGGTAGAAGTTGTTATTCCGCTTCTTGAAAGTCCTGGAAAAATCGAAAAAGGTTGAACTAGCCCAATAATGATTGAATCTTTAAATGAAAGATTCTGATCCACATGTTTATTAGGAGAATTTCTGACAATATATAGAAGGGTTGAAGTAATTAATAAACCAATCGCTACAACAAACATAATATATTGTGTATAAAATTGTTCAATAGAATTTTTAAACAGGAGTCCTATAATCGCTGTTGGTATAGCCGCTACCAAAATTTTCATGCCATAATAAAACCCTTCTTTACTTTGTTCCCGCAAGGAAGGGAAAAAAATAAAGTTCCATGTTTCAGAAATCACAGAAATAATTAATTTGCGAAAATGATATACAATAGCTATTAATGACCCTAAATTAACTAAAGTTAAAAAGAGAATTCCTTCATCAGCGTTAATTTGTAAAAATGCTTTAGCAATTTCTACATGCCCGCTTGAAGAAATTGGCAATACTTCTGTAAGCCCCTGAATCAACCCTAAAAAAATGTATTTAAGTAATTCTAAAAATGACAATATAGTCACCTACCTTTATGATGCTTTTCATTAATTAATAAATGAGAAGTATCTATAAGTCTATATCTTTAAAAACGAAATTTTAATAAACTCAATTAATTAATAATTTATCTAGCAATAAATATAATAATGGAAATCATACCAATTAGCAAACAATATATCCCAAAATATTTTAATTTCCCTGATTTAAAAATATTAAATACTAGTTTAAATGCAATATACGTCGAGATAACGGCCGTTAAAAAGGCTAGAAAGTAATAAAAATAATATTCAGTGCCGGTTATAATAATTCCTTCTTGTAATATATCTTTTAAATATATAAGGGTGGATCCAATAGAAATCGGAATATACATCATAAAAGAAAAATCTAATGCCGAATCGATTCCTACGCCTCGTTTTATACCAGTCGAAGTTGTCATTCCCGATCTTGAAATGCCCGGAAGTAAAGCAACTGATTGAGCAATACCAATAAAGAAGGCGTCAACAAAAGTAATTTGAGTAAATCCCTTCCGGATTTTTTTGGTGCTAACCAATAATAAAATTGTTCCTGTAAACAATAAGCCTACTCCTGACAATAAAACATTATATTGTATTAACCATTGATTAATCAAATCTTTAAACAAAAATCCAACAATCGCAGCAGGAATACAAGCTATCAAGAGTTTAATCGCACTCAAAAATCCATTTCGAGTTACTTCTCTTGAATTCTTCTTAAAAACAAAAAGAAAAAAGTCTTTCACCATTTGAATAACTTTTTTATAATAAATTGCCAAAAATGTAATTAAGGAGCCTGAATTGACAATAATAAGAAAAAGTAATCCTTCATCAGCATTCAAGCTGATTAGTGCCTTAGCAATTTCTACATGTCCGCTTGAAGAAATGGGCAACACTTCAGTAATTCCTTGAATAAGTCCTAAAATAATATATTTAATTGCTTCAAGTAAGTTCACATCAATTCAACCCCTTTTATAGAATTTTACTATAAGTGGGTTTGTTTTTCAACAGCGAAAAAGAAAAAGCTGATTTTTTGCATAAATCAGCTTTAAATAATAAAGAAAATTATTTTTTAACTTCGGTCATCCACAAACCATGGAGATTGCAAAATTCAAACACTTTAATGTCTTGATCTGGCAAAACATGAAATGTTGTCTCAGGAAGTTCTCCTGGAACAAAAGTTTTTATTTGGTAGGTATCTTCTTGTGCAATAAATATCCATTGAATGTAATGTTCTGCGAGCATAGGATGAAGGACGCTTCCAACTGTAACTTTAATTACATTTTTTGAAATTCTTTCGACAACTGGCAAATGTTTTTCATTTCCTTGATCTTTAGACTTTGGTTGAAGCAAGGTCATTTCATCACCACAACAAACCAATGTGCTATCAACTGGATATGTATAACAAATTCTCTTGCAATGTTTACAGTAATATATGTTCATAACATAACGCTCCTTTAAATTTATTTTTTAATTTGATTTTATGATATCATACTACATTAAAAAGATAAAGCATATCGACCAAAAATCTACTATATTTCAATTTCTTCAATTGGCAATTCTTCGAAAGCATCAAGTACTTCATCAAACAAATCATCGTCTTCAACTGTAGAAACAAAATATTCATTTGTCTCTTCATCGAAATCTAATTCCAACAAGACAATTCCTTGATCATCTTCTGCCATTTCAATTCCATCAATTTTTAATAAATCTAAAACGGCATAGATTACTCCATGCATTGGGATAACTCCAATTTGTGCCATTTCAAATGTTTTGTTTTCATCATCCACCATAATAATGTTATCCATTTTTGTTTCATCTAAAATAATTTCATAAATCTCTTTATCTGTCATTGTTTTTTCTCCTAATAATGGTTTGTGATTTTTTCAGCAAACCCTAATAATTTCTTTACTTCAATTATTGTTCCATCATCTAATTTTACTGTCCCAGAAAAAATTCCAAATACTTGATCTCCAATATTTTTAATAATGCCATAATTTAAAGCATCTTTTCGATCGACAATTGGTTCCATTATTAATTCTAATCTACCATCATTAGAACTGAATTTCCAAGGTTTCATGAAATCTTTGTTATCTACTACAAAAGATACTCGATCAAGTTTGTGTGCTTTTCCATCGTAAAACAACATGTTTTCTGAAGCTTTTGAAGTATCCCCAAACCCGTAACCTAAATTAAACCCAAATCGGTGACCATCAATAATACCAGAAGCGTTAGACCAATACCACGTATTTTTATAAGTCCAAACACCTCTTCCCCAATCTAATACTGAGAAACTGGCATCTTCTTTAAAATCAAATATTTCATTTCCGATTTTAACTTTTCCAATAGTTGGCATACAATTGATTTTTTGATTATAGTAAAAAGCTTTGATGTTTTCTTTCCAAGGTGTAGCTATTACCATAGAGTCATCATGTAAATCTTTAATGAAAAGCTCTGCTTCAAAATCTTTTTGAGGTAAGAAATTACTAATTTTTACTTTAATAATTCTTTGATCTTTTTCTTTGATAAAATCAAAATCAAACCCTTGATTGTGATATTGAACGTTGCCATTCTCGGAAGTAGTTGGAAGATTCATCTTCCCAAACGGAAACCAAAGAGTTTTAATCTTACTCCATACTTTCTTTGATTTAAAATCTAAGAATACTGCGCTTACTAACGCAGAATAACCTAAATCCGCTACCGTAAATGAAACACCAAAATCTTGTGTTAATGTTGCATAATAATCCCATTCTTTTACTCTCCATATAGATGCCTTTATGTCTTTTCTATTATAAACAAACAAAGGGCTTAGTGCATATCCTGGATTATTTAAATGTCCTAATTCATTAAGTAAATTTTGCTTTTCTGTAATAACGTGTTGCATGTTGTTTTCACCCCCAATATATTACAATCTTTATTATACGTCGAATTCAAGTAATATTCTATAAAAAAGAAAAGATTAGTTAACTTTATCTTATCTTTTCTTTTTATTTTTTATTTAGTTGTGAAGACTTTTAATAAAGATTACGAAGGTTTTTTCTTTGCTCTAAAATGCAAAATAAGAAATATAACAACAACATAAAGCAAACAACCAAACAAAGCAATGTATTCAAAAAGTGTTTCATACGATTTCTGATACCCTAGAGAAGGTAACATTAAAAATCCAAATAAAGGTAGCGCAATTGTGATTGCAGTTCCTGAACCTAGAACCATTTCTTCCGCTACTGGAGATTCTAAATTGCGATCCAATCCTTTCAGCAAAGCAATTCCGGTAGAAGCAACTCCGGTTAACATTCCAAATAATCCAACGAAATATTCATCTTTATATTCTGCATATACTTTTTTTGTAATATACCGAATATAAAATAAAGTAGAAATTCCACCAACCAAAGAAACAACTCCAAGCAATATTCCATAATCTTTTAAGAAATCAATTGTAATTGTTAATACAGCTCCAGCAATCATATAATTAAAACATAGAGAACTGATGTTAGAAAGAACATAATCGTTTTTCATAAAATTGATATTCTTTCCTTTTTTCTGTACTACTTTTAAAATAATCTTGTAAATTAATGCATATGCGATACCTATGATAAAATTAAAGCCTTCGAGAAGTCCAAAAATAGTGCCTCCTATGCTACCTAGATTAACCAATACCTTTTGTAGTAAAAAGAGGGTGAGCCATACCAAACCATATATAATCGAAATAATAACAATTTGAATTGTTAACCCATCAAGTACACTTACTTCACGTACGGTATCAATTTGAATTGTTGTTGTTTGAAGAGATGAGTCTTCATAATGACCAGGCTTTTTTTCGCCTTTTCTTCTTGACAATACGTTAATTGCAACAACTCCTATGGTTCCTCCAAAGACGAATCCTAAGAAGGCATATGAGGCCCCTAAAGCAATTCCTTGTCCTTCTAGCATGGTGTTCCACATAGATCCAAAACTCATTGCTAGCCCAGGCCCTTGACCAAATCCAAGAGGAAGTAACATGCCTGCTCCTACAAATTTATCACTAAAGAATAATAATACAAGCAATATCCCTAAAAAGCCTTGAAGAGCGTATGTACTAGTGATAATCATTCCAGTAGACCAAACTTTTCGTTTGCTCTTGCTTTCTCCTTGTCTTAACGTAAGCGAAATAAACCCAAGAGCTAATGCATGATATACAATTGCTTGCATCGTTACAACATCAATCGTATAAGTTGTAATTCCTAGCCCTAAACGAGAAATTATTTCATTTGAAAATAAAAGTCCTATCAATCCTCCAAGTAGTGCGGTTGGAAGTACTATTCGATTTAATGCTTTAAATTTTGTTTTCAATACTTTTCCTACAAATAATAAAATACCAATCAGTAAAAAATAAATGATAATGTCCCACTTTTCCATTAAAATTCTCCTCCTTTGAGATGATTAATCATATCTAAAAATAGCATTGGGTCTTTTAAAGAAATATAATAAGTTTTATTCTCGTAATCAAATGATAAATTCGTTTTTTTTGTCAAAACCAATCCATTGATTGATTCTACATTAAATTCTAAATGTATCTTTTCGTTTTGAATAAACAAAATTTGGTTTTCTAAAACTACTACTACTTTTCCAAGTTTTTTGTTTTTATAAGTATCTAAATTCACTTCAAATAGATTGCCTTTTGACTTGACAGAAGATTCTACAATTGTTGGAATAATTGATTTTTGAAGGGAACTCCACTCAACTAAATTGTCAAATTTGAGTCCTTCAATCAATCCATATTGATTAAAGTGCGCAATTTCGCCACAATGATTACAATAGATTTTATTTTCTTTTGTATAGATTGTTTGATGATTTAAGCAATTAGGACACACATAAATATAAGACTCTAATCCTTCTGCTTTTGATTTGGAATTATAAATATATTTGTTTTTTCTGTTCCAATCAAAATCATTAAATTTTAGAGCTTCTTTAACTGCTAGGTATATTTCATCAAGGCTTAACGTTTCTAACTCTTTGCCTTTAAATAATGTATAAAAGTTTAATTCAATCTTACCTTTATTAACAACTTTCTTTCCCCATCTTGGAGCGGAGAGGTATCCTCCGTTTGCTTTACATACAACGATATCTAATTTCATCTTTTTTAAGAACTTAACTGTACTGTAAGGAAAGTCGCTTTCTTTCCCAAAGAAAGATGAATTCCCTTCTGGAAAAAGCATTACCCCGCGATTATGATTATAAATCACATTCATCATACTTTTAACAGTCGATATATCGCTTTGTCCTTTGCGCTTTGGAATGGAATAAAGGATTTTTGTGAGTAAAAATCTCATAAACCAACTAGTGTACATAAAAACATTTATAACTGGATAAGGATATTTTTTTAAGTGTATGGAAGTGTAGAGCCCATCATGCAAACTTACATGATTACCTATTAAAATATATGGATCAACTCTTTTAGGGTTAAAATTAATATAATTGATAACAAACCGAAACTTTGAATAATAATACGCTCTTAGTAATACGTGTAAAATTGACTCTTTTACATTCATCTTCATCACTCGCCTTGATATCGATTATATCATAGTTTATTTATATTTTTTTTTAGTTTTTTGTTTTTTTTATAAGAATTTAGTTAAATTTTTCGTTTTTGTGTTATAAAATCAAAATCCTTTCAAAAAGAAGAAAGTTTTTTATACCTATTAAAATCGTCTTACTTCTTTAAAGGTTTCTTTCAGTCTTTTATTAATAATATCTTTATTAAACATTCTGGTAGAATTAATTCGATTTTTATGACCTTCAACTAACTTATCTAAATTAAAAGAAAGTTCTTGGCTCATATCATTTTCTTCTTCGGGCGTAGTTCCAAATCCATCCTTGCAGAAGGGAAAAACATAATCCATGTCTTGAACAGTTTTTTCAATTTGAATAATGTGAACAAAATCAATTTCAAAATCATACATATATTGAATTTCTTCAAACAAAGAAAAATACTCTTTAATACCTGTTTTGTAATCTATTAAATGATGATAGGTATCTTTTTCATCTCTAGTATCTTGTATGGAAATTCCTTCTGCCGTTATAACAGCAATAACAGCATTTTGATCAAAAATTAAAAAGCTGTGATCATTTC
Organism: Bacillota bacterium; assembly: GCA_018818595.1. NCBI lineage: Bacteria > Bacillati > Bacillota > Bacillota bacterium. Next base: position 28,612 of record JAHIRM010000003.1, on the reverse strand, counting down.
TATTTTCCCATCCGAAAGCTACTTGAAGAATAAAGTGCAATTGTTCAAAATTAATATAGGAAGGAACAACTAATTTTCGCCAAATGTTTTTCTTTTTATAGATTAATGAAACCTTCATCTCAAAAGCTTCCCTAAAAACTGATGATGTAATTTCCACACTGTCTTTAAGATTAGTCATAATTAATAATTCCGTATAAAGCAAATCATGAGGAAAAAAATGATTGTTTCCAAATTTTACCATATAATAGGCAGCCTCAAGACTAAAACTTACTTGTTCAATGGTATTTACATTCATATCAAATTCAAGATTTTCAGCGATCCACTTCACTTGATGCATCGAAGATAAAACTGATCTGCTAGATGAAGGAGTATAAATAATTTCTTTTGCAAGAATTAAATACTGATTAATAATTTCATTTTTTACTCCCTCTCTTTTCCAAGCTGCTCGAATTGCATTTTGAATAAGAAAAGTTAATTTTTTAAAATCCTTTCCATATACTTGATAAAGTAAAATCGCATATTTTGTTTGATTATTTAACAACAGAATTGAATTCTTTCCGTTCACTTTAATGATATTTGCATGCCATGAAAAAAAGGGATTTTCTTCAAAAAAATCACTCGTTTGAATATTTAGTTGATTTACTAGTTTTTTTGTGCACCCAATTCTCATAATGCAGATTCCTTCCTCTGGTGTTTATCACATACATCAAACCATTTTTTCTTAAATAAATCAAGTCATTTTTTGTAATTTACAGGAAAAATTTGAGGAGTTTTCAAAAAAAAGCAGCCAAGAAATATGGTCTGCTTTTTAAATTATGATTATTAATCTTTATGATAGCGGTCCTGAATTAAGAACATCAACATAATCATCTAAAATGGCTTTTTGAGCATTGGTTAACGAATTTACATTGTACCCTTTAACTACGTCAGAATTATCAATTAAATAATCTAGAAAATCAGTTACTAATGCAGTTTCGATTACTTCAATTTCACTTAAAGTCATTCCGGAAATATCTCTGTATTCTGCAGTTTTAGCAATAGCAAATACAGCAGTAACTAATTCATTCACTCTATTTTTATTTGTAGAATTCATAAAAGAATCAAAATTCTTTGCAAACAGAATTGCTAAAGCATAACTTGAATAATCATCTGATTCATATGAGTCATATTCTAAGTAATCACTTCCATATTCATCCATATAGTAATTTGCAATATTCTCTTGAACTTGATTTAAATCTTCAAATAAATCATTGTCATCTTCGTATTTTAATAATGCGGTTAATAAATCAACGAGTGTCACGGCTTCATCCAAAGCCGTAGTTTCAATTGCTGTTTTCAAAGTATCTCTTTGTGAAGTAGATAACTCTCCCGTATCTAAAAGCGAATCAAATGGTATGACCGATAAAATCAATTCAGTGATTGCTAATGTATCAGCGTCAGTTGTTTCGCCCAAAACAATATATATCATTTCCGTAATATATTGAACGACATTTCGTTGTGTCTCCATTTTCGCTAAATAGTAATCCGTATAATTATCATAAGTAATATCTAATGCTGTGTTTGAGTAAGGGAAAGCAAAGAAATCGTCAACAATGTAAGAAGATAGGATAACAGATTGTCTTAATACTTCTCCATCTGATTTCACAAACCATTTTAAAACAGGGTCCATTAAATCATATGTATACTCGGAAACATCTTTAAAATTTGTAAATAGAATATTGGAATAATCCAATGCAAGCGCAGGAACCAACGTATCTGAAGCGGACTCAATAATATAGTCAATATAGGAATCAAACATAGCTTCTTGTTGTTCAAGGCTATATACATTTCTAATCTCTTCAATGAGCCCCTCATTATCATTTTGGAAACGATCAAAATATTTAATTGCTAAAATCATCATTTCAGCTTGGAACATTTCTGCGGTCTCTGATTGTGAAAGAGACTTCATTTCATCTACAAAATCGTCATCGAATGTATCAATGAATTTTGCGAATGCTTCCAAAGATAAAATCGTTTGTGCAGCGCTTTGCATTATATATTGTGTAGGCGCCGTTCCATCAGCTAAAATTTCTCCAAATATTCCAGCCATTTCATATAAAAGCACCATGTCTTCCATGGATGGTAAGTTATCTAGCATCAAACTTACGATTTCTTCTTTTACTAAAATGACTTCATTAGTTACTAATAAATTTGGATTATCCACATTCGATAAATCAACAATTTGACTAACCAGATTTTCGCTGATTTGTTCATGAATAGAAAGAAAATAATTTACAACATGTAATAACGATACTACTATTTCTTCACTAGATTCTTCTATTGAATCCAATAGATTGTTATACATATCTAATTCAACATTAGCTTCATCCATTAAATTTTCATAATATTCATCGCCTCCAAAGTAGGCAATCATCCCTTGATAATATTCAATATCAGATTCAAGTAAATCAATTTTACTTTGCATAAGATTAGGCATAAATAATAACATTCCACTAAGAAGAGCTTCTATGTTAATTCCTGAATCAACTAAATCTGTAAAAGCTGAATTAATTAATGTAATATCATTGCCAGAGTCACCAACCGCTTCTAAAAAAGCAGTTAGAGCCGTTTGCATATCTTCAAAATCGTCTGAAATCATTCCTTTATCGACCAAAGCTTCCGCAACGCCATCTGGTATTTCGATGAGTCCGCCTAATGAATCTTCCATCAAAGCAGAAATTGCGTTTATTTCAGTAGCTCGATGCACCACGTAAGCAATGCTTGCACTTAACGGAGAATCTTGATATCCTCTTGGAGCTTCAGTTTGAACTTGAAAAATAAATTTATCTCCAATACGTGAAGTAAAATCATATCGATTTGTGCTAACAGTCGCGGCCTTAACTCCATCCACATATACGATGTATCCTTTTGCACCAACTACTTCATCCCATGTTAATATTGTATTAGTAATGGTCAAATTCGTTGGAATGCCATAAAATTCAGTGTAATCGATATCTACATCAGATCCTCCTGATGTACAACCAATAAATCCAAAAACGGAAAACATTAATAAAAGCATAAACATCATTTTTTTCTTCATTTTTTTCTCCTTAATATTTTTTAATTTCTTCTATAATTTGTAATCTTTTAATCCTTAAAAAATAAATAAAATAACTCAAACAATAAACAATAAATACAATTCCTATGGAAATTAAAAATAATGAAAAACTTGGAATAATAGATTTATAATACCCAAATATTATCATAACTTTTGGAAGATTAGGAATTAATATTATCGCTTCAATGCTCGCAAAAGCAATTACAATGACGAATAATATTAACCCTTCTAAAAACAAATTCTTTGCAATTCGAACCGAATCCAATCCCAATGATTTTAACTTGGCGAAATCAGATTTCATAGTATAAAACATCAAAGTAATATTGTTTATAATTACGACAATAAAGCACAAAACAATAATAGTACTTAGAAATTCAAATAAATTGTTTACATTAAGAACTATCCCAGAAATACTTGAAATCAAAATATCCATATCGAGAATATAATACATTTTTGCTGAGTAATCTCTGATTAATTCTTCATATATTCCTTCTTGATTTGAATTTATTAATATTGTATTACTGCTTACAATTCCTTGATACAATTCACTTTCGAACAAATTTGAATAAACTACATTGTCGTAATTTGTCTCAAAAAACCCTCCAACCACAAAAGCTATATTTGATAATTCGCTTGAAATATCTACATAAATAACATCGCCAAGATTTGCTCCATAAATATAATGTAAATTTTCAGGAAGTACAATGTATGGCAAAGTATTGTTAAGATATTGTTCTTCAATTTCGTTCTTTAAATGAAAAACAAAATAGTTTTCAAATTTATTATATTCCATTGAAACAAAAAAGTGAACATTTTTTCTATTATTTGTATTTCCGGTATCGAAAGTTAAAACCGTTTCTTGAAAGATGATTGCTTCATCAACCGATTCTACTACATAAGCTGTTTCAATTTCAGTTTTCATTGATTCGTTATAATTAAAAATATTTAAAACAGCATAATCTACTTGAAGCTGATTTTTAACAACCTCAATTTCATTTACTATATAACTTCTTACTGCCAGTGTCGTTAAAATAACTTGAAATGCAACAAATAATACTTTCATCGAGTTGTGAATGTATTTGTTATCGTGCAAATGTTTTAAAGAGAATAAAGAAAATAGAGTCTTTTTCTTTAGTCTATTCTGTTTTGAAATCAAATTCAATGTAATACTAAATAAATTTATAAAACACAAAATGGATATGATTGTTGTAAAAAAAGCATTGAATTCTTCTTTAAAAGGGTGAATGAAAATTAATATTGCTAAAAAGGAAAAGATAAAAAGAGTGAAAAAATAGTAAAATGTTTGCTTTTCATATCGATAATCCGTGCTTAATTCAACAATGGTTTTCTTATTCATTTTTTTAATAAAGAATAACATGTCCAAAAACACAAGAATCGTTATGATTAAAATTGCGAGAATTGTCATCAAACCATCTAAATAAATGGAATGAGTAATACCATAAATTAAAGCTCCTTGATTTAATAAAAAAAGCACTGAAATGATGCCAACTATTGAAGAAACAATTAAATAGATGATTAACTGTATTGACCAAATTTCAATAAGAAAAAATTTGTCTCCTCCAAGAGAATCGATGACTCCTAACTGTTTCGAATAATCTTTAAATAACAAAGGTAATAAAGAATGTAAAACCATTACAAACGCGATAATCATTAATAACCCAACACCCGCGAAAAGAGTTGCGTTATATGTTGCTTCTCTAATAATTTCAGTTTCATCAATGGTTTTAAATAGATAATAATCAGCAAAATCTTCATTTTGTTCGAAAAGAGAAATGATTTCATCAATGGATTGATCATCTTTTACATCAAAATATACAGTGTTTCCAAAATTATTAAAAATAGTCATTCCATAAATATCTTCTAAAATAGTGTCTTTTCTTAAAAATATTTTTTCTCCTGAAAAAACTCCAAAATCATCGATAATCTGACTTACCTGGTAATCAAATAGCATTCCATTAATTGAAAGCTGTAATGTATCGCCAATTTCTAAAAGATTGTTCTCTTGAGATGATTTTGTAATAATGACTTCTCTTTCTCCTAGAGTTGGAACGTCCTTATCAATTAAACGTTCTAGTTCGTATTCTGTAGAGGATAATACTTCGGTATAAAAAAGAGATTGATCTGTTTCAACTAAAGTATAAAAATTAAAAAAAACACAAATGGATTTAAAATAATCTTGGTATTCTTCTTCAATGGTCCTTTTATTGATGATTCTAGCTGAAGAATTTTCATCATAAGTCATTACCAAATCAAATTGTTGGTATACCTGTTGCCCTTCATAATACAAAACTTGTTTTAAAGCGGAAAACATACTAAATGATAAAATAAATAATGTCATTAAAATGCTAAGAGAAAGAAAAATTACAAAAGAATTTCCTTTATTCTTAATAATGTTTTTATAAGCAAATCTAATTTTATAAGGAAATGAGTTCATCTTTTTCTACAACCCCATCCAATAACTGTATCTTTCTGTTACAAAAAGAAAGATTATCTTCGTTATGAGTAACCATAACAATCGTTATATGTTTCATGGTGTTTAAGTCCTGTAATATTTTCATTATCTCTAACCCATTTTTTTGATCCAAATTTCCTGTTGGTTCATCTGCGAAAATGAGCTTTGGTTGATTGACAATTGCTCTGGCAATTGCTACTCTTTGTTGCATTCCTCCGGATAATTGATTAGGGTAATAATGCGCAAATTTACTCATTCCAACCAACTCTAAAACTTCTTCGATTTCAGAATTATCTTCTTTTTTAGCTATGATTCTGGACAATAAAATATTTTCGTAAACAGTAAGATTGGGCAATAAATTATAAAATTGAAATACAAATCCGATGTCATTTTTTCTCAAGTTTTGCATTTCAGATTCTTTAAAAGAAGTTAGGTCTCTATCAAATAAGAATACATTTCCAGAAGTTGCTTTTTCTAAACCACTAAGCACATATAATAACGTGGTTTTCCCAGATCCAGATGGGCCTACAATTCCACAGAAATCATCTTGCATAATTTCTATATTAATTTTTTTTAGGACGTGAGTTACCACTTGACTGCTATTATAATCTTTTACAACATCTTTCGTTTGAATTAAGACCATTCTTTTTCCGCCTTTTAAAAATCTGTTTTTATTGTGATGTCGATAAGTTATGATTATTATACCATTTTAAAAAAACAGATTCAATATACCTAAAAGAAAAACGACAATTAGTCGTTATTCTGATTTAGGATTTGGCAATTTACACTTAGAGTGATTGATCTCATGAAATAACCAAAGCATACCTATTAACAATATTCCAAAAGAAATAAATTTATACGGAAGCCCAGCCAGCGGTAAAGCGGCCACTGATAAGGTGATGCCAATTGTTGCAAAAAATGCTATTACACATGGAGTACATCCATAAGTCATGATTCCAAAAAAAACTGCAACACTACTTAAAAAAGTTCCTTTTCCTTCTTTGCCTGTAAATTTAACCAAAGCTGAACTTAAATTCATCATAAAAGCACTTAAAAAAGACATTATAATGTTTAGTAAAATATTAATTACCACCAAGTAAGTCCCATATTCTTCTACCATTAACAGATATCCACCATTTAAATAATCTAATAAAAAATAAAGTGTTAAAAAAAAGCTTGCAATAATCATCCCTTGTACAATAAACCGTTTTTGTTTTTGCATATTTAGTATAAGTTTTAACATCATTTCTCCCTTTCAAACAAAGACAGATATTCTTCGTATTCTGACCCTATTAATTTTTCCAAAGGAACAAATTCTAAAGATGCAGAATTAATACAATATCTCACTCCACCTGTTTCTTTTGGCCCGTCATCAAAAAGATGTCCCAAATGAGAATGAGAGTCCTCGCTTGTTACTTCAATTCGAAGTAGATGATGACTTACGTCTTTCTTAAGTTCTACTTTTCCAAGTGACTTGGAAAAACTTGGCCATCCACACATTGAATCAAATTGGTCTAGCGTTGAAAACAATGGAGTTTTTGAAATTACATCTAAATATATTCCTGAATGTTTGTTATTCCAATATAGATTGTCAAAAGGTGGTTCAGTTGCTTTGTTTTGTGTCACTTCATATTGCATTTTTGTTAATTTTATTTTTAAATCATTCTTACTTTTGATTGTCACTTCTCTCACCGCTTTAAAAATAGTATACCATATGAACGTTCTTCAAGAGTGATAGATGCTTGGTGAAATTACACCATAAAAAAAGCAATTGAATTTCAATTGCTTTCCTGATTATTTATAAATTGTAATTTTATTTTTTCCAGTGTTTTTTGAAACATACATTGCTTTATCGGCTTGTATAATTAATTCCTCCGCATCGCATACTCGATTCCATTCAGAAAGTCCAATGCTCACTGAAATTTGCATTTCAAGCTCTTCGGGAAGAGAAATTTTTAAAATGTTTTGTTTGATTTTCTCACTAATAGCCTCTGCCTCTTTTGGTGTTGTATTAGGAAAAATAATTAAAAATTCATCTCCGCCATATCTTGAGCAGATGTCGATATTTCTAGTATTATAAAGGATAACCTCAGCAACAGCTTTAAGAACTTTATCTCCCGTATTGTGGCCATAGTTATCGTTTATTTCTTTAAAGTAATCTACATCAAGCATCACAAGAGATAAAGGATTATTTCTAAATTTTGCTTCTCTTAATGCTTTTCTAAGCTTTAAGTCTTGGTAACGTTTGCTATAAAGACTTGTTAAGTAATCTTTATCCAATGCTTCAGAACGAATATTGACTAACTGGTATAATACATAGGTTGCTAAGCCTGTCAAACACATAAGTCCTATTGCAATCACAATTCGCACAGAAGTAATCAATCCTTGTACATAAGATAAAGAAAAATCGACACCAACTACTCCAATAATCTCATCGGTTTCATGATTAATAATAGGGGCAAATCCTGATAAACACTCTCCCCACACTGGGTAAGTTTCAATACTAGTTGCTACAGGGATTCCTTCGACAAAAGCTTGGCGTTCTAATTCATACATTACATCTTCCGATCCAATTGGTGAAAAAAACTCACTTTCTTGATCTTCTCCATCGATAAGATAAACAATGGTAGCATCATCAATCATTTTTTCAGTATAGATATAATCTGCACCAGTTTGTGTTCTTAAGTTATAAAAAATGGTTAACATTTTTTGATAATATACTTCGTCGTAAGTTCCTTCTGAATAGTCTTCAATTTCGAATAGTTCTTGATAGGAATCAATATCTTGCTCCACTAATTCCGCCACTGAAATAGCTACATTTTCGGCATTTCTACCCAATTCTTCTACAATAAGCGTTTTTATATTTGCGTATAAAATATATCCCGGAATCGAGCAAACAATTGCACTAAAACTAAATATAATTAATATTATCACAAATCTATTTTTAATGGATGAAAGCATTGTTTAGCTCCTTTTTTTAAAGTATATGTCTTTCATTATACCTAATGAATAAAACAAGTCAATCCTTTGCTGAAAAATGAATCTGATTATTCTTGAATATTTTCTCGATAAAGAGGCATGCTCATACACCTTGGTCCGCCTCTACCCCTCGATAATTCCCCTGAAAGAATGGGGTGGACTTTGATACCGTGCTTGGTTAACAAATCGTTTGTGATGTGATTTCTTTCATAAACAATGACTTCTCCTGGTCGAATAACTATGGTATTTGCTCCATCATTCCATTGTTCTCTATCAGAAGACACAACATCGTCGCCACCACAAGGAATTAAGGTAATTTTTTGATTTAGATATTTTTCTAAAATCATATCAATTTTACCTTCAATTGGTAATACAGTTAATTTATTTTTATGTGTTTTACTTCTAGTTAATTCAAATACTTTAATATCGTGTCTTAATTCGTTATGAATTAAAAATTTACCATAATCTACTTGAGTAAAAATAGTGTCAAGATGCATAAAAGATCTGCTTTTTGGAATATCAAAAGCAAGAATTGTCTCGAACGTGGTTTTATAATTATAAAATAGATTTTTTGCTAATTTCTCAATAGCTGCAGGATGTGTTCTTTGGCTTACTCCAACTGCTAATATTTTATCATTCAGCACGACAATATCTCCGCCTTCAATAGAAGACAAATATGTTCGGTTGTAATAAAGTGGAATCGTATCGTTTCCATAAATGGGATGATATTTAAAGATGAATTCTCCGTATATGGTTTCTCTACTTCTTGTAAATGTATACATTTTACTGATTGAAACTCCGTTTCCGATAACTGAAAATGGGTCTCTAGTGAAATATAAATTTGGCATTGGATCTGTCACAAACGGATAATCTCTTATATAGTCTGTTAACGTTCTTTTTGTAAAATTAGGTACTTCAGATTTTCGAATACCAGACATCGTTTTTTCGACCATTTTTTTTGTTGTTGTACATGCGTGTAAATAATCTGATAAAACAATTTTTAAAGTATCACTTGTTACATGTGCCTCTTCAATAAATTGTTCAATAAATTGATTTTTAATGCTTTCAGATGAATCGAGAGCTTCTGAAACCAAATCAGAAAGATACAGAACTTCTACTCCATTTTTTCTGAATACTTCAGCGAATTGGTCATGTTCTTTCTTTGCTAAATCTAACCAAGGAATATCATCAAAAAGCAGTTGTTCTAACCACTTAGGAGTTAAGTTTTCAAGTTCTCCTCCTGGTCGATGCAGAAGTACTTTTTTTAGATTCCCTATTTCAGAATTTACTTGTAAAACACTCATAAAATATTCCTCCTTAAATATACAATTTAATTAACGTTATTGAATGGGCTTAAATCTAGCGGTAAAATGTCTTAAAATTGGTGATTCATAAATAAATTCAACACCTTTGATAGTATCTCGCCTAAGATATACTTTTATCAAACATTCTGCAACATAATCTAAGTGTTGAAATGTATAGGTTCTTCTTGGTATTGTAAGTCTCAAAAATTCGATATCTGCTTTCATATTTTTCAGCGAATCCGGATTTCTTCCTAAAAGCAAAGATCCGATTTCAACAGCGCGTATTCCGCCTTCTAAATATAATTCATTACAAACAGCGTGAGCTGGAAATTGATGATAAGGTATTTGTGGGCACATTTTTCCACAATCCACAAAAACCGCATGTCCTCCAGTAGGATATTGAATAGGAATTCCTGCAGAAAGTAATTTGTCTCCTAAGTATTTGACTTCATCAATGCGGTAAGCCAAATAATCTTCTTCTAAGGCCTCTTCTAATCCAACCGCTAACGCATCCATGTCTCTTCCTGCTAAGCCACCATAAGTTGGAAATCCTTCCATAAGAACAATTCTAGTTTGACATCTTTTGAATAATTCTTCATTAGATTTAATTGCAATTAATCCGCCAATATTAACGAGTCCATCCTTTTTAGCGCTCATTAAAAAAATGTCAGCTAATGCAAATGTTTCTTTGGCGATATCTATAATTTTAGTATCTTGATATCCTTCTTCTCTTTGTTTTATAAAATAAGAGTTTTCTGCATATCTGGCCCCATCAATTATAACTGGAATGCGATAATGAGAAGCTATTTCTGAAACTTGTTTCATATTTGAGATACTTACTGGTTGTCCTCCTGCGGAGTTATTTGTGATAGTCATAATAATGCCAGCAATATTTTGGGCTTGATATTTTTCAATAATTTGTTCCAATTTTACTATATCAAAATTACCTTTAAAAGGAGCATAATGTTCTAAGTCAAAACACTCTTTACAAACACAATCAATGGCTCTAGCTCCCGCCATTTCAACGTGTGCCCTTGTCGTATCAAAGTGAATATTACTAATAAAATACATGCCCGGATGTTTTATTAATTCGGGTATCACTACTTGTTCTGCCCCTCTGCCTTGGTGAGCAGGCATAATATACTTATAGCCCGTAATTTCTTTTACTACTTTCTCTAGACGATAGTAACTAGATGATCCCGCATAGGATTCATCTCCTTGCATTAATGCTGCCCATTGAAAATGGCTCATTGCGCCTGTTCCAGAATCTGTAAGAAGATCAATAAAAATATCTTCACTTCGAAGTTGAAAGGGATTGTAACCAGCCTCTTTTAATTTGATTTTTCTTTTTTCGTGTGTAATCAAATGAATCGGTTCCACCATTTTAATCTTATATGGAGGAATAGCATAACTCTTTTGCATCATTTCATCCTTTCTAATCTATATTTTTTTAGCTAGAATCATCTAGCGCTTTCTGACATAGGGGTATGGAAGTCAACAAACGAAAACAACCGATACTGAATCGAGTTGAGAATTAGAAAATGATCTCACACCCAAAGACAAAAACGGTTATATTTCGCTTTAAAATTGATTATGTATAAAAACATAAATTTCTTAAATTTAAATAGATGTTTTTATCAAATTTTAATTTGATTTAATTTTAAAAATGCATTTAATCGTCTTCTGCTTTTAAACATGAAGATTTTCTCATAGCCAATAACTGGTTACTTTAATTCAAGTAAAGTTACCGACTCAACATGTATGGTTTGTGGAAACATATCAAATGGTGTAATCTCTTTTACAGTATATCCACCATTAACTAAGAAACGCAGATCTCTTCCAAGGGTTGCTTGGTCACAAGATACATAAACTACTTTTGGTATCTTCATGGATAAAATCATATCAAGGAATTTTTTGTCGCATCCTTTTCTTGGAGGATCAATAAATATTACGTCAAAATTAAACTTTTTCCATTTTGTAATAACCGTTTCGGCATCTCCAACTTCAAAAAAAGCATTTTGAATATTGTTTTTTTCTGCATTTTTTCTCGCATCTGCGATTGCTTGTTTTACAACATCAATTCCAAAAATTTTATATGAATTTTTAGCTGCATTTAAGCCAATAGCTCCAATACCACAATATGCATCGATTACTTTATTTTTTCCTGTAAGTCCGGCATATTCTAGTGCTTTTATATATAATTTTTCAGCTTGATACGTATTAGTTTGGAAAAAAGAACGATATCCAATTTCATAAGTGATTTCGTTTATTTGATCCGTTAAAAAATCTTTTCCATATAATACATTTATTTTATCTGTAGAAAGTGGCGACTCATCTTTTGTCACTGTATAAGCGATTCCAACAATCTCAGGAATTTTAGTGATTAATTTTTTTACAAACATATCTTGATAAGAAATTGTATCTTTTGCTAAGTGTAATAATAAAACAATCTCCTTATTTAAAGCCGACTCACGAATAACAGCAGACTTAAGAATCCCAATTTTAGATACATCGTCATATGCAAAAATAGAAAGTTCATTACAAACATTTTTAAGTAGCGTTAATAGTTCAAAAGATTTTTTTGACATGATATAACATTCTTCTAAATTTACCAAATGATGTGATTTAGCTTTAAAAAATCCCGCTTCTATTCCTTTTTCAGATTGTCTAAACTTTATTTCAACTTTATTGCGATAAAAATAAGGATTAATCATCCCTGACATTTCTTTAACTTCTGTTTCTTCGAGTCCAACATGTTTTAAAGCTGCTTCAACACGATATTTTTTAAAACTTAGTTGAACATCATAATCCATGTGCATTAATCCACACCCACCGCATTCATAAAAATGCTTGCATTTAGGCGCTACCCGATAAGGGCTTCGTTCAAGCCTTTCAATTACCTTGCCAAACCCATAATTTTTTCTTCGTTCTGTGACTAAAATTTCTGCTCTTTCGCCTTTTAATAAATCTTCCACAAATACGGTATATCCGTCTTCTAATTTGCATACTCCTAGCGCATCATGTGTTAAATCAATGGCTTTTACAATTGTGGTTGGTGTTAAATCTTCCATAAATTAATTCGTTCCTTCCTCGCCTTTGATTTTTGTGTACAATAATGCTAATCCGCCAATACCCGTTTCTCGGTATTTTGTATGAATGTCTTTTCCAGTTAAATACATGGTTTCAATAACCATATCTAATGAAATTTTTCTTGATTTTGATAGGAAAAACGCTAATCCGCAAGCATCGATAGCTCTTAAAGCACCAACTGCGTTTCTTTCAATACAAGGAATTTGCACATACCCTAGAACGGGATCACAAGTCAATCCTAAATGATGTTCTAAAGAAATTTCTGCAGCATATTCTATTTGATTAATTGATAAATTAAATAATTGAGCATGCATAGAAGCCGCCATAGCTGATGCACTTCCGATTTCTGCTTGGCATCCCGCAATTGCGCCGCTTATAGAAGCGTTGTGTTTAATTAAATTACCAATTAAACCGGCAGTCGCTAAAGCTTTAATGCATGTTTCTTTCTTAAAGTGATGTTTTTCTTTCATATATCGAAGTACTGAAGGCAGAACTCCTGAAGATCCACAAGTCGGGGCTGTAACAACAAGATTTCCGCTTGCGTTTTCTTCTGCAACGGCGTAAGCATAAGCGCTCACTAATCTACTTTCTGTTATTTCAGAAGGCTCATTTTCAAATACCTTGTTTAATAATTGTTTTGCTTTACGACGAATTCCTAAAACGCCTGGTAAAATACCTTCATTTCGAAGACCTCTATCAATGGAATCATTCATCACTTGATAAATCGTATGAAGAAAGTTCCAAATGTCTGGTCCTTCAAATTTCTCAACGTATTCATATAATGTCAAATTAAATTCTTGGCAGTGTTTTTTTATTTCATCAAAGGTTTGATGAGGATATACTTCTTTTGAAATATAATCTTCTTCACCTTCAATTAAAACCGATCCCCCACCAACGCTAAAAACTCTAGAAAAATATGTTTTTCCCGTTTTAGAATACCCATAAATTTCTAGTGTATTCGGGTGACTTTGATGAAAGGATTCATCAAAAACGACTTCGACGTCATTTAAAGTTTTTTTAATAACGTAATCGGTTAAGTGACCTTTTCCAGTTAATGCAAGTGAGCCATATAATATGACTTTAAAAGTACTTGCATCAGGATGTTTTTCTTTAAATTGTAAACAAGCTTTTTGAGGCCCCATCGTATGCGAGCTAGAAGGTCCGTATCCAATCTTATACAGTTCCTTTATTGAATTCATACATTCCTCCACAAAAAAACCGCTTGTAATTATTATACCATATTTAGTGGAAAAATATAAGAGTCGTTTTGCGAAATCAAAAAAGACTTGCGTTATTTACACAAGTCTTTTTGATTCAAATAATTACTTAATTCATTTCTGTGATTTAGAAAGAGTTATAAGAAATATTCCTATTCAACTAAAATTCTTACGATATCTCCATCTGCAGATTTTACATTTACAATTTCACCAATTGCACCACTATTAATCATTTGGATTAACATATCTACATCAATGTCCATATCGTTTAGTTCCACTGATCCTAAATTGAATTTTTTGCTTTTTAATAACTTAGCAAATTCAATTGGTAATTCAATTCGAACTTCGTCTCCATCAGCTGAATCTACATATACTTTTAACATTCTAAATTGATTCTTTTTTTGAGTTGTGATTACTTCTTGCTCTTGTTCTTTTGCATCTCCAATTGCAGAGAGTAACTTTTCTGCATCCTCAGGAGTAATAATTCCTTTCGTAAGCAATTCTAATATTTTCATTCTTTCTTGTTTTAGTTCATCTTTTCCCATTGTTTTATCCTCCTTATTTAATTTTCTTTAGCAATGCAGAGGCAGCTTCTACGCTTAATTCTCCGCTATTAATTTTTTCTAAAATTTCAAACTTTGACATCTTAGGTCCTTTTTCTTCTACTACTGGTTCTTCTGGCGCACTTGCATCAGGTGAATAGCCTAATTCTAAAATAACATCATCCAACATTTTTTTGATGGTTGGGTAACTTAGATCCATCTCTTTTTCAATGGCTTTAATATTTCCGCGATTTTTCACGAATATTTCAATGAAATAAAGTTTATCTGTATCTAAGTAATTAAATTTGGAAAGTGTAAACTTGCCTTCTAAAGCCGAGCCACAATTTTCGCAGTGTAATCTCTCTACTACAAAATCATTATGGCATACAGGGCACTCAGAAATTACGGGGTATGATGCTTTAGCTTTTGTTACTTCTTTGAAAATGTTTAATCCTTCTCTTTTAAACTTTAATTTGTCCATTTTTTCCATTACTCATTTCTCCTCTGATTTTTATATAGTTTTAATAATTATTTTTTCGCCAGATTTGGCATTTACAGACAGTTTAATTCCTCGATAAGATATCATCCGAAGCAATTCATCTTTTGGCATAGGAAGTGTATCTTCATCAATGTTTTTTGCTAATCGCAATCCAAATTTAACAAGAAATAAAGGAAGTGGCAGTAAAAACAAAACTCCCAAAAAACGATTAACTCCTTTTTCTTCTGGAATGCGTATTTTTAGTTTCACAAAATGAGCTCGCCTCATTTTTGTCTTAGTTCCTTTTGGATACAATTCTTTATAAGCCTCTTTAGGGCTTATTTCATTTTCACGCAATTGAAACAATACATTGTTTACCATTATTCTTCCTCAACATTCTTAACAATTTTTTTGAATAGCGTTAATATCTAAGTAATTTAAATTTGCATATCTAATTTTTTCATAATGCAATCTGTCATTATCGATGCTTTGAAATTTTTCAATTGCATAGTCTTGATTAAAGACAAGATATTCTGGGATAACTAGATGATTGAATTTTGTGCGTTTCATATTATCACTCCTTTTTAAATGGATGTCTAGGTAATTTTAATTATTCTTCTTTGTTTTGGGTTACTAGTTTTTTTAAAGTGCTATAAAACTTTTTATTTCGCTTTCTTAATTATGATTTCATTTAATCTGTTGATTTTCAAGTAAAATATTAACTTTTTTAACTTGCACCTTAATTATATTAACTTTTTAATAAAAAAGCAAGTGTTTTTTTAAAATAATTTTAAAATAATTTAAAACGTCTCATAAATGAGACGTTTCTTTTGTATTTTTTTTTGATATTAGCTGAAAAATTAGGCTTCCAAGCACAAACCCTGGAAAATCAAAGATTAAGGAGTCAATTATGCTCGGCCCTCTATTTTCACTAAAGAATTGAATGAATTCATCAAAAAGTGCAATAAATAATCCAAAAATAATTAATTTCCAAATTGAAATGCGAAAAAATATAAAGGTTATACTCCAAGTGATGCCTAAGAGAAAAAATTCTGTAAAATGAGCTAACTTCCGAATAACTAAATGAAGTGTATCAATGTCAAGCAAACTATTCGGAAAAACGGAAAGAAAGAAATCGTACATTTTTGTGGTTATCGATAAGCTTAGAGAGGTAGATTCTTCTCCAGAAACGAAAGACATCGAAAATACAAACATTGTTAAAACGATTGAAAGTAAAAGCGATAAGTACTTCACTTTATATGCCCTCTTAAGTCAAAAATAATATCTCTTAGTTCTGCTGCGCGTTCAAAGTCTAATTCTTTAGCCGCTAAAAGCATTTGTTTTTCTAAGATGGATATACTTTTTTCAATTTCTTTTTTTGAAAGATGTTTATAATCAATGTCTTTTGATTTTTCATCAACTTTAAGCGAAATCGATTCGTGTATTGGTTTTAGGATTGTTTTTGGTTCTATATGATATTTTTCATTATATTCTTCTTGTATACTTCTTCTACGATTTGTTTCATTTATTGCATAATTCATAGAGTCCGTAATTCGATCTGCATATAAAACGACTTTTCCATTTACATTTCTTGCCGCCCTACCAATGATTTGAACCAAGGCTCTTGCGCTTCTCAAAAAGCCTTCTTTGTCAGCGTCTAAAATAGCAATAAAAGAAACTTCAGGTAAATCCAAACCTTCTCTTAAAAGATTAATTCCAACTAGAATATCAAAAACTCCCAACCTTAAATTCCGAATAATTTCCATTCTTTCGAGTGTTTTAATTTCCGAATGAAGATAAGCTACTTTGTATCCTAGATTTTTGAGATATTCGGTCAAATCTTCACTCATCTTTATTGTTAAGGTTGTAATTAATATTCTTTCTTTTCTCAAAATAGTGCTTTCTATTTCACCAATCAAATCATCTATTTGATTTAAAGAAGATCTTACAATGACTTCTGGGTCAATTAATCCTGTTGGTCGAATGATTTGTTCTATGATTTTTTCGGCTCTTTCGGTTTCAAAATCACCCGGAGTTGCGGATACATAAATAACTTGATTAATTTTATTTAAAAATTCTTCAAAATTCAATGGGCGATTATCCAGAGCGCTCGGTAATCTAAACCCATATTCGACCAAAGTCTGTTTTCTAGAACGATCTCCATTATACATTCCCCTAACTTGCGGAAGCGTCACATGAGATTCGTCGACAATGAGTAAAAAATCATCTGGAAAAAAATCAATTAAGACTGACGGAGTCTCTCCTTCGTTTCTTAACGAAAGATGCCTTGAATAATTTTCGACTCCACTACATGAACCCATTTCTTTTAGCATTTCTAAATCATACATAGTCCTTTGGGTAATTCTTTCTGCTTCAAGAAGATGGTTTTGTTCTTTAAAATATTTAGTTCTTTCTATTAATTCAGCTTTAATACGCGCAATTGCTTCATCTAATTTGGTTTTATCCGTCAGAAAGTGTGATGCTGGAAACAAAGACAAGACTGTAAAATCTTGATAGATTTCTCCTGTAACGATGTTAAATTCACGAATTCTTGAAATTTTATCAAAATCAAACTCAACTCGTATTCCATTTGTTTTTTCATAAGGAGGTAAAATTTCTACCACGTCTCCTCTAACCCGAAAACTACCTCTTACAAAGTCAATGTCGTTTCTGACATACAAAATATTTACAAGTTTATTTAAAAGTGCATCTCTTCCTGAAGAATCTCCTACTCTTAAAGTTGCCATTCCTTTTTTATATTCTTCTGGATCTCCAATTCCATAAATACAAGAAACCGATGCAACAACAATGACATCTCTTCTTTCTAATAAAGAAGAGGTTGCTGCATGTCTCATTTCATCAATCTCATCATTGATTTGAGAGTCCTTTTCAATGTATAAATCCGCTCCAGGCATATAAGCTTCTGGCTGATAATAATCATAATAAGAAATAAAGTATTCTACTCTATTTTCAGGAAAAAAGTTTTTAAATTCTGAATACAATTGCCCTGCTAATGTTTTGTTGTGAGCGAGCACTAAAACAGGTCGATTGACTTGTTCAATTACCTGACTAATTGTATATGTTTTTCCCGTGCCAGTCGCACCCAATAGAACCTGTTCTTTTACGCCTAAATTTAAATTTCGAACGAGCTCTACTATTGCTTTGGGTTGGTCTCCTGTGGGGGAATAATCTGAGACTAATTTAAATCGATCCATCTATATCACCACACTTAAAAGTATACCATAATCTAAATTTAAATTGGTTAAAATGTTGTTATCTGTTAAAATAGAATTGGTGATAAGATGAAAATCCTTTTCGTTTCAATTGATTCAAAATATATACACACAAATCTTGCGGTTCGTTATTTAAAAGCGAACTGCTCTTCTTATTCAACAATTATAGAATTTACTATTAAAGATTCTCTTGAGGTTATGTACCAAAAAATTTTAAATGAGACTTTTGATGTTATCGCATTTAGTGCTTATATTTGGAATATTGAAATCATTCAAACATTAACACAAAAATTAAAACAAAACAGTGATTGCATCATATTGTGGGGTGGCCCTGAAGTCAGTTATGACCCCGATTATTTTTTAGAACATTTTTTAGTAGATGCTATTATTTCTCAAGAAGGAGAAATCGCCTTCAACGAGTACGTATTAGCTCTTGAAAATCACTTGCCACTAAGGGATGTTCCCAATCTTGTTTATAAAGAAAGCGGCAAAATTATTCATAACAGACAAGAGTTAATTAAAGATTTAAATTCCCTTAAAACTCCATATTATTTTGAAGAAGATGTTTCATCCATTCCTAACAAAATTCAATATATCGAAACATCAAGAGGTTGTCCTTTTCACTGTTCTTACTGTTTAGCTTCTCTTGATAATAAAGTTCGTTTTTTTAATATTGAGCGAGTAAAAAATGATATCGAATATCTAATTGAAAAAGGAGCAAAAACATTTAAGTTTTTAGATCGAACTTTTAATACCAATCCAATCTATGCTAAAGAAATCTTTGATTTCATTATAAAGCATTCACTCCCAAACACTAGTTTTCAATTCGAAATAACAGGAGATATCTTACCAAAAGAACTAATTGAATATATCAATTCGAATGCTCCAAAAAATTTAATTCGCTTTGAAATTGGTATTCAGTCTACAAATCTATTGTCAAATTTGGCAGTGGATAGACATCAAGATACTTTAAAATTATTTGATACAATTTCTTTGATACAAAAAGGGGCTATTATTGACTTGCATCTTGATTTAATTGCAGGATTGCCTTATGAAAATCTAGTTTGTTTTGAAAAAACATTTAATGAAGTCTTTTCTCTTTATGCAAAAGAACTCCAATTAGGTTTTTTAAAAATGCTTAGAGGAACTAAAATTAGAAAAGAAGCCTTGCAATACGGGTATGAATTTGATTTTTTTGCCCCTTATGAAATCACCAAAACTCATGAATTAACCAAAGAAGATTTAAACAAAATACATATTGTAGAATCTATGCTTGAACTCTATTGGAACAAAGGCTTTATGAACCATACTATTAAATCTTTAACGAATTGCCTTCCTTCTTCTTTTGCTTTTTTCTTACAACTCGGGACGTACTATAAGCAAAATAATTATAATCTTCATCGATATCAATTAAGTGATTTGTTTAAATGGTTTTATCTTTTTATTTTAAAATTTTATTTAGAAGAAAGCGAAACTGTTTTAGCAAATTTAAAATTTGATTATTTAAATCACTTTCGCATTAAACCACAAATTTGGTGGAATCAATCAAAGATTAACAAAAACCAATTAATTCGAGATTTCTTTTCTAAAAATCAAACTATTAAGATAGATGATTTGTATAAATATGGGATTGTTACAACTTTTCTTAATCAATATTTGCTTTTTGTATATTTTCCAAATCAAACCTTACATTTTATGTTTTAAGATAAAAAAAGAGCTCAATTTGAGTTCTTTTTAATTTAATTTTGGTAGATAAGAATATAAGTCTGTTATTTTCTTTTCTTTACTTAATGCATCAAAAATATCACAATAATCAATTTCGATTCCTTTTGAGAAAACAGCTTTCCCACCAAGACCCTTTTCTAATAATTCAACTGCAAAGGAGCCCATTTTACTTGCAAGAACACGATCAAACGCACTAGGTGTTCCACCTCTTTGGATGTGACCTAAAACGGTCGCTCTAGATTCATAATCCGAACTTGCTTGAATATCTCTTGCTAAAACACCTACATCCGTTATATTTTCAGCTGCTACGATAATTAAATGCCTTTTCCCAATTGATTTGGCATAATGTACTTGTTTTAGAACGTCTTCTTTGTTAAATCCTGTTTCTTTTGTAATTACAATTTCTGCGCCACATGCAATTCCTGAAAAAATGGCTAAATCGCCACAATCTCTTCCCATGACTTCTACCACTGTACATCTTTGGTGAGAAAAGGATGTATCTCTTAATTTATCGATTGCTCCAATTGCAGTATCTAATGCCGTAAAAAATCCAATGGTATATTCTGTTGATGCAATGTCATTATCAATGGTTCCAGGTAAAGCAATGCAATTTATTCCCATTTCTGTTAAAGCCATGGCACCTCTGTATGTACCATCTCCACCAATGACTACTAACGCATCAATTCCGTTTTGTTTTAAATTATTAACGGCTATTTCACGAACTGAATATTCTTTAAACTCATTTAATCTAGAAGATCCCAATATGGTGCCTCCCCGATTCAGTATTTGTCCAACATCGTTTCGTTCTAATTTTTTTATTTTGCCTTCAACTAACCCTTTATAGCCATCATATATGCCATAAGCACCCATTCCACAATGAATTGCAGTTCTAACAACCGCTCTAATGGCGGCGTTCATACCAGGCGCATCTCCACCTGATGTTAATACTCCAATATTCATAATTTTTCACCTTCCTATTTTTTTGATTTGTTTGATAATTACTTGTTTGCCTTTGTTTCTCATATCTAAAGTACCTTGAATCAGTAACGCATCATTAATAATTAAATCCTTTTTGCATTGTTCATAATCTTCAGGAAATAATACTCCTTCAATTTCTGAAAATTGGTCTTCAATCCATAAAAAGGCCATTAAATCTCCTTTTTTAGTTTTAATTGGTTTTATCTTACGAATAACCCCCGCAAATTCGATGTGACCTATAGTTTGATCGATGATATCGCTCACTAAAGGAATTTGTTCTTTTTCCAACAAATCAATGTATTGATTGATTGCGTGATAACTCAAATTAATCCCGATTAATTCTTTTTCTTGTTTTTGAAGATATTCATAATCATATTCTAAAAACTCAATGTATACAAAATCTTCTTCTTTTGCGACTAATCCCAAACTTAAGAACCCAGAAATTTGTTTTATGTTTTCAATCAAAGTTTTTTTTGTTTGAGGGAATTCGTCAAACATTCCAATTAAAATCATTGATTCAATAACCCTTATATTAATATCTTTTGCTCGAGACATAAAATCAATAAAACTATTAAACGGTCTTACTTCTTTCATTTCTTCAAGACGGGCACCAATAATTGTCCCTATGTTTCGTATGCCTAAATACGGAAATCGCAAGTGGTTGTTTTCTAACTTATATCGTTTCTCAGATTCATTAATTCTTGGAGGATAGACTTTAATGCCTAATTTCCGACAGTCTCGAATATAATCCGCTGTAGCAGTTTGAGACCCGATGGATGCGTCTAACAATACTGCCATAAAATAGGTAGGATAATTAGCTTTTAAATAAGCCATCCAGTAAGCAATTAGGCTATAGACAACGGAATGACTTTTATTAAATCCGTAATTTGCGAACTTAACAATATAATCATAAATTTCATTGCTTATCACTTCTGATTGATTCTTTTCTTTGGATTTACGTATAAATTTATCTCTTTCTTCAATTAAAATGGATTCTTTTTTCTTGCTGACCGCTCTTCTTAATACATCGGCTTCTCCAAGAGAATATCCTGCAAAAGAATTCGCGATTTTCATAATTTGTTCTTGATAAACGATAATTCCTTGAGTGGATTTTAAAATAGATTCTAAGTCCGGATGAGGATAATGCACTTCTTCTTGATGCAATCTTCTTTTTAAGAAAGTAGGAATATTTTCCATTGGTCCTGGTCTAAAAAGCGCTATGCAAGTTGAAATATCTTCAAAATTTTCAATTTGCATTTGACGAAGTAAACTCATCATTCCTTTTGATTCTAATTGAAAGATTCCTAACGTATTGACGTTCTTTAATAATTGAAAAGTCAACTGGTCGTCCATCGGTATTTTATAGATATCGAGTACTTCTCCAGATTCTTTAAAAATTAAATCTAATACTTTGTCAATTGTAGTTAAGTTTCTAAGACCTAAAAAATCAATTTTAAGTAATCCCAGTTCTTCTAGATCTGAGGCTTCAAATTGGGTTTGGTACATATCCATTAATCCATTTTGTACCGGAACATAATTTGTAATTTCTTGATCCGTTATGATAATTCCTGCAGCGTGAGTAGAAATGTGACGTGGTAATCCTACTAGTTTTGTCGCTACTTGAAAGAGTTGGTTCACTTCTGGGATTTCCATTAAATAACTATATTTTTGTGGTTGATCTTTGATAAATTCAAAAATAGAATTATCGCTTTCACCAACATAAGTGGTTACTTCGCTTACGATCGTGTCGCTAATGTTTAGTATTCTTGCTGTGTCTCTTAGCGCGCTTTTTCCTTGAAATGTCCCAAACGTAATAATGGAAGTAACATGATCTTTTCCATACTTATTAACAACATATCTGATGACTTCGTCTCTTTTATCATCCGGAAAGTCCATGTCAATATCAGGCATTGTGATACGTTCTGGATTTAAAAAGCGTTCAAAGTATAAATCAAATTCTAGTGGATCGACGTCAACAATCCCTAACACATAAGAAACAAGAGATCCTGCAGCAGAACCTCTTCCTGGTCCTACTAAAATATGATTTTTTTTCGCATACAAAACAAAATCCCATACGATTAAGAAATAATCATCATAATTCATTTGATGAATTACATTTAGTTCATAATTTAAACGTTCTTGATAAGTTATAAAGCCATATTTTGTGGATTTTTTTGTTTGAAGTCTTCTCTTTAACCCATTTTCTGCAAGTGCCTTTAAATAATGGTGTGCCTCATGGTTATTAGGAACAAGAAATTTTGGAAGATGTCGTTTTGTAAAATCAAAATTAAAATCAATGGAATCGATTAAGTCATATGTGTTTTGAATGGCTTTAGAATAATCTTGATACATTTGTGTCAAAACATCTAGTGATTTTAAATCAAATATGCTTTCTTCATTAACAAACAAACCATCTTGAATTTGATGTTGTTCTTTTAAAATGCTTTTCAAAATTGTAGCTGCGTAACGATCTTCTTTTTCAAGATAATTGACTTGATTTATGACAATCATTTTTCCTAGGTTTTTTAATTCTGGTGCGATTTTCATTTCTATTGTAAAATTATTTAAATCAAGCCCTAAAAAATAATCATCAAATATTTTTTCGTAATTTCGAACCAAATCATTTGCTTTTCCTAAATCATTTGATAACAAGGCTTGATATATATCACCTTGTGAAGTCATGGAAATGATGATTAAGCCATGTTGATATTTTTGGAGTTCTTCTAACGGAATTACTTTATCTATTGTTCCTAAATAAGTGCTTATTTTAATTAGATTTAAATATCCTTGTTGATTTTTGGCATAAAGTAAAAATGGAGTTTGAACTAACTCGTTATTTTTAAGATAAATTTGCATACCAATGAGTGGCTTAATTCCTGACTTTTTGCAAAGCTGATAGAACTTTACTGCGCCGTAAAGGTTATTGACATCTCCAATTCCTAGCGTAAGATATCCAAGTTCTTTTGATTTTAAAACAAGCTTTTCAATGTCAATTAAACTACCATTAAACGAGTATCCTGTTTGAATAAATAAGTTAAAATTTATCACATTATCACCAATTTGATTATATCACATCTATAAACTTAATGAAATCTTATTTCTTGCGGAAAATCAGAAACAATCCTAAAAGAATTAACCCACCTAATAAATATTGAAGTTCATTAAACGGTTGTACATTTTCTTCTTCTATAGAATCTTCTTGAGATTCAAAAACTGAAAAATGATACATTTGATACGTTTCTTCTTTATACATAAGTATCACTTCATACTCTCCAGGAGAATCCACAAAATACGAATTTAAAATATATTCGCCATTAATATAAGCTTCTCCGTTTACTTGAATCAAAACATTTTCTTCATAACTTATCCCATCTTCAATTCCGGATAAACTAGGTAGAATTTCAAAATGAATCTGTTTTTCATAGTTTTCAACTCCGAAAAGTTTTAAAAGATAGTCTCCCGGAACAGTCAAAAGTTCTCCAGTATATATTTTTTCATTAATTTCTACATATACGGCATTCGTATAAATACGAATAGATTGTGATTCTTGATATCCTTCAAAAACAGGAAGAACTTGAGGATGAATACTAAAATGAATTTGTTTTGTAAATCCATTGACTCCTTTCACTTCTAATTGATAATTCCCCGGAGAAGATATTGTATCCCCTGAATTATATAGTTCGTTATTAAGCCACAATTCACCTAATGAATGAATAATGACGTCTTCATTATATTCTGAATAATCAATGACCCCTTCTATGAGGGGCTCAAGCGATATGTCAAATGAAAAATCAAGATTTCTCAATTCAATGTGGTATATACCAGGGGTATCAATTAATATTTCACTTACAAACGCGTCATTTACAACAATCACTCCTTCATATAGATATCTAAATTCTCCTATTTGATTGTAATTTGGAGGGATTAAATCATTCACTTCAAGTTGTTCGTTTACACAGATGTGCTCATTAAATATTGTTGTTAGTACAAATTGATTTTCGATAATATTATAATTGGAAAATTCATCATATAGAATGACTTTTTCAAGTAAATTTCCATCTAAGTCAAATCGAAGTATTTCAGTTGAACGATATCGATAAGTTTGATAAGGATACAAAATTCCATAATTTTTATTGATAATTCCAATTGAATCATTTGAAAAAACGATTCCAAGTTCAAAGGATTCTATATAGCCCATTTCATATAATACAATATGTTCTTCTGTGGACGTCGTCGTGTTATAGACAATTAAAAGTCCGTTCACATCGTCTCTTTCAGTTTCTCTTTGAAATCCATAGATATATAAATACTCTTCTTTTTGAATGGCTCCATTAATGGTGTAAGTGAATCCTGAATTTGGAGTTAAGATAGGAATATCAATGGATTCGGCGTTTATCCAATTGAAATGAAAGAAACAAAAAGCAAGAAAAGAAATAAGTCCTATTTTTTTCATATAAAAAACCTCCTAAGCCTTTTTAAAATACTACGCCTTGGAGGTTTGTTTTCTGTTTATAAAGAAATGAGTTTTACGGTGTCTCTTGCAATCATTACTTCTTCATTGGTTGGAATTACAAATACTTTAACTTTAGAATCATCAGTTGAAACAAGTTTTTCAACGCCTCTACAATTGTTTTTGATTAGATCGATTTTAACTCCTAAAACACTTAATCTATCTATAATGTTTTCTCTGGTTGTCGGTGCGTTTTCACCAATTCCTGCCGTAAAGATTATGGCATCTGCTCCGCCCATGTATACATAGTAACTTGCAATGTAGTCTGCGATTCTTTTCGCTTGAATGTTAATAGCTAAAGAAGCTCTATGATTCCCTTCTTCACTGGCTTTTACTAAATCTCTAGAATCAGATGAAAGTCCAGAAACTCCGATATATCCTGAAAATTTATTTAAAATATTCGTAATCTCTTTTACGGATTTATGTTTTTTATTCATCATGTATTCAATAATAGCAGGATCAATATTTCCCGATCTTGTCCCCATTGGAATTCCTTCAAGTGGAGTGAATCCCATTGAAGTATCGACTGATTTTCCAGCTTTTACAGCACAGATAGACGCGCCATTTCCGATGTGAGCTACAATAACATTCACATCTTCTGGTTTCTTTCCAAGTAATTCAGCTGCTCTAATCGAAACATATTTATGCGAAGTTCCATGAAAACCGTATTTTCTAACTTGATAATGTTCATACCAATCATAAGGAACTGCATATAAGAAAGCTTCTTCTGGCATTGTTTGATGAAAAGCCGTATCAAAAACAGCAACTTGTTTTACATCTGGCAAAATTTTCTTAAATGCTTTAATCCCTGTTAAATTTGGAACCAAGTGTAGAGGGCCTAAATCGATAATGCTTTCAAGTATTTCTATTTCCTTTTCAGTAATAATGCAAGAATCAGTTATGACGCTCGCGCCATGAACCACTCTGTGTCCTATCCCATTGATTTCATCAAAAGAAGAAATAATGTTGAAGTCGATTAAGCGCTCCAATAACATTTTTACAGCTTCACTATGATCCTCAATATCTTTAATTTCTTCAATTTTTTCTCCATTTAACTTAATGGAAAAAACGGAATCTTTCATTCCAATTCTTTCGACAATCCCACTTGTAATTATTTTTTCAGAAGGCATTTCTAAAAGTTGAAATTTAAGGGATGAACTTCCTGCATTTACTGCGATAATTTTTAACATTCTTTGTATTCTCCTGCCTTATTAGGTTCTTTCTTCAAACCATTTATTTATTTTTTTTATTGCTATTT
Source organism: Bacillota bacterium (assembly GCA_018818595.1). NCBI lineage: Bacteria > Bacillati > Bacillota > Bacillota bacterium. The sequence continues at coordinate 1,728 of JAHIRM010000003.1, read as the reverse complement.
GTACACCTTCTTGATCTTCAAAAGAAGGAATTTCTGCTAATAAAACTACATCATTTTTCAACTCTTCTTTCGTGCATTTTTGAAGAATTAAAACGCTTTTACCAATTCCTTTAAACATGGATATTGGCAACTGAATTAACCCAAGAACTTTCCACATGTCGATAATCGATTCTTTAAAAGCAACACTTCCTGAAACGGTAAAAAAATCATTCGGAATAATACCGATAAAATAGCCATCATTCCTTAAATTATGATAATGATGTTTAATGACTTCATAAGGAAAATATGGTTCATTAATTTTATCTAATGTAGGAAAATCTGTCACAATTAAATCAGAAGCTATATTATTAAAAGTAAGTGTGTCTTGAAAAAATAAATTATCTTTGTAGTCCATCATATCAAACAAAGCTCTTGCTAATTTATAACTTTCTTCGTTGTGTTCAACTCCAATTAATTCTACTTCAGCTTCGATGTGATTCCCAATACAGGTAAGTAAATTCCCTGTACCAATTAAAGGATCAAATATAAGTTTTAATGTTTGGTTATGATATAACTTATCAACTAGATAAGCGATAAAGATTCCTATTGTATCAGGTGTTATGTCTTGATTGTTTCTATTTGAATGTTTTAATCCTTTTAAAATACTAAGTTGAAGCGCTTTTCGAACTTCTTCTTTTTTAAAATCAATCGAATAAATTTTATGTATTAAAGCGAATAATTTTAATTTTGCATCTTCGTTTATATCTTGTAAAATTTCTTGAGATAAAATGTTTTCGCATGTAAAAACAATTCCCGCTAAATAGGTTGTGTTTATTGTCTCAAAAAAAATCATACTTGATTCATCGATAACTTCATAAATTAATTCAATATTTGTTTGATTTAACATAATCTCACCATTTAATTATTCTAACACATTTGCTTTATTTTAACAACAAAATTATGCCTGTTTTCAATAAAGCTATTGTTTGAATAATCCTTACATATCGAAATAGTATTTGATTCTTATCACAACATGAATATTTATTCATATTGTAAGAAAAATCATTTGTGTCAAATGAAACTTATTATTCCATTATCATTGTGATTTTTTTGTTTTACTGGTACAATAATATCGGTGAGAAATATGAAAAAATTAATCATAAAATTAATTAAAAGCTATCAAAACGCCACTTCAAATAAAAATCCAACTTGTAGGTATCGTCCTTCTTGTTCGAACTATGCAATCGATGCTTTTCAAAATTATAATATCTTTTCAGCTACTTTTTTAACTATTTGGAGAATTCTTCGCTGTAATCCTTTATCAAAAGGAGGCTATGATCCTATTCCTAAATATAAGAAGGAACTTAAAAGACAACTCAAAGAGGAAAAAGAAGCCGCATTAAAAGAAGAAAATGAAAAACATAAAGATAGTTAACTTAAAAAGAAAAATCAGTCAGAAATTCTGACTGATTTATTTTTTTTACTTATCAAAACGAATGTTTGGTGCGGGTAACAGGACTTGAACCTGCACTCACTGGGAACTAGATCCTAAGTCTAGCGCGTCTGCCAATTTCGCCATACCCGCAGTAAATAATGATAAATAAAAAAATGGTGACCCGCAGGCGATTCGAACGCCTGACCCTTTGATTAAAAGTCAAATGCTCTACCAGCTGAGCTAGCGGGTCAAAAAAAACTGGCTGGGCTAGGTAGATTTGAACTACCGATCTCGGAGTCAAAGTCCGATGCCTT
>JAHIRM010000002.1 GCA_018818595.1 Bacillota bacterium | reverse complement strand
AATAAGATAAATAAAAAATAGCTTCTTTTCGTTTGAACGAACGAAGTGAATCGATATTTCTAATATATTTAGGAATTAAACCCAACTTCGAAAAATCTTGAAATGCTTGATACTTAATCTCATCATGAAATTGGATTTGTTCGCTCATTTTTACAAATTCTAAAATCAGCAATTTTTTTTGGAATTTCATAATTTGATTGGAATGATGCAAATATCGATTTACTATATACTCGTCTATTTTTGATTTTGTTACAAGTTGTCTTTTAATTCTGTGTTTTTGCTCAAGAATCAATAAAATAAATAATACAGTTAATGCAAATAAAATAATCATTAAATAGATGATAGATTTAAGGGTTATCATTTTATACCCCTCATCTTCATTTCACGACTAATAATACCTAAGATTTCTTCAAAAACGATTGGTTTTTCTATCACAAAATCAACGCCAACTTGATTGGCTCTTGTAATCGTATCAATCGTTTTATTATAGGTTAAAAGAAAATATAAAATATTCATAGGAAAAGTGGACTCATTTAAATTCTGTTTTAATGTTAATCCATCCATTTTTGGAATGTTTCTTTCAACAATCATGACATCGATTTGCTTTGATTTAGCAATTTCAAATGCTTCTAGACCATCTACAGCAGTATAAATTTCATAATTTAAATTTTGAAAGAATGATTTAATAATTTCTAGATTGATTTTCTCGTAATCTACAATAAGGATATTGCCTCTACTACCTTTTTTAATGCTTGTTTTATCGTCTATCACTGAATTAGGCCCTTTTTGATAAACTAATTTGATCCGGTTCTCTCCTGTAGATAACATTAATTCAACAATTCGATCTGGTTTTTTTTCTTTATAAAACTCAGACAATTTAACAATGGCTAAAGAAACAGTTATGTTTTCTATAAACACATCAGATTGTTTGATTCTATTTTGAATGGAAGATGTAAAATCAGTCAAATGAATCGTACTTGCATCGTGGATATAAAGAACAAACCCTGGACCTCTACGCTTAAATAATAACTCGTCTTTTGGTCTGATTTGATTCAAAAGATAACCAGTATTAGAAATTGTTTCATCTCCGATAGCTTGGTCGTATTTTGAATTAATCTCAAAAAGATTATCAATGGTTAAGTAGATTAAAATAATTTCTCTTGTTTGCGCTGATTCAAAATCGAAAGTTAATAGTTCGTTTAAAAGATATTCTTTCAAAAACAACTCATTATATGTTCCAGTAAGTGGATCTTTAATTAACTTGTCCATTGTTGTTTGTAAATTAAATTCTAAAGCTTTCAGTTCAGACTCAAGTTTTGTCTTTATAGAACTTAATTCTTCAATTTTCTTGTTATTATCAATTATCTCAGAATGATAAATGTTGGGTAATTCCACACCATATAAATGATTAAAAGTCATTATCATCGGTTCAAGTACACTTAACCATGAATTTCCTTTTTTCAAATAGATAAGTTCAAATATTTTTTGCCAAAGTTTATAGTCTTCGAATAATATGCTTTTGACTTCAAAGGTTTCCACATCAAAATCAATGTCAGAATTTTTAAATATTTCTTCAATTTCAATAGAGCCAAACAAAGATCGCAATTTATGAATCACTTGATTAGTTAAACTGATGTAATTGATGGAATTAGTGTCTAATGATTCATCACTTGAAAATCGATTGTTATTATAAAAATCAAGTTTTAAAAGAGTATTAATCGCTGTTTTTATTTCGTCCGAATCATAAAAATATCCTGATTTGGTGTAAACAGAATTCAAATTCAATTTTGAAATTTTACTTACAAGTGGATGTAAAAAATTGCTGCTAGGAACATTGTTTTTATGAAACATGATGAGATCAGTTAAAATATCATCATTTTTTAAAGAGGGACGAACTCGATCAAATAAAGAATTTGAAAATAGGATTTTGTTTTGAGGCTCATAAACCAAAAATGAATGAGGTGATGTAATGAAAGGTGCTGAGATAAAAGATAACATTCGATTTTGATCAAAAGAAAGTTCAAAATTTAAACTGGATATAGAATAAAAAGAAGACTTTAAAATGTTTGAAGATTCAATATCTTGAATGGATTCATTGGTAACGATTCTTGCACTTACACCTTGTTGAGATAATTCAGACAGTTTCGATAACACCAAAAAATTCATTTCTTGAATTATGATGGTTTTAAGAAAACTTATCAAACCATATTGCTCGATTTCTTGGATTAAAGAGACAGAAGAAATGGTTGGATTTAATCCAATTAAGACCATTTCATTGTGAAAAATCAGTAAGTACATGACTTCTTCATATGCCGATGGATATAAAGCCGAAATTTCAATAATTTCTTTTGTCTTCTTGTTAGATTTTACTAAATTGTTTGAAAATTCATTCATAGAATCACCTTCAAAGGTATTGAGTTATATTTTATTTTTATATATAAAAGAAACAACGTTTGTTTCTTTTGAAATAAGAGATGTTATTTGACAAAGGTTCTATTTATTACTATAATAGAAAACGGTGATAAATTGTATGAAAAAAATGATTTTTATGTTTTTACTTCTTCTTTTAACTTTTTTAATAGGATGTACTAAAATTCAATTGATGACTTTGCCAAAAGATATTGAATTAACCTCAACCGTTGAAATAACTTATAGTGAATTAAGTGCCATGTTTCAAAACGATGAAACCTTTGCCTTATTCATTTCTTCAGTTTCATGTTCAAGTTGTATCGAATTCGAGCCTATTTTAGATGAATTTATCGGACAATATCACACGAAATTTTACCGGATTGAGGCTTCGGTAGAAATTCAAACTTCCAATGATTTAGTTCCTTACTCTTATACGCCTTCGTTAGCATTTATCAAAGATGGTGAAATTATATTGCTTATCGATCCAATTAGTGAACCTTCTCCATTTTTAAACTATGAAAATTTAAACACTTATCTATTTGAACAATTCGATATTGAATAAGGATAAAGGGCTATCAAACTTGATAGCCCTTTTTTTGATAGTTGATTTTTTTATCGATGGCTTCTTTTACTACTTTGGGGACAAAAGGTGTTACATCTCCTCCGAATTCGGCTAATTCCCTAACAGATGAGGAAGATAAAAAAGAGTATTCTCCATCTGTCATCAAAAACACCGTATCAATATCTGAACTAATTTTTCGATTGAAATTTGTTAGTTGAAATTCATAATCATAATCGGTAACTGCTCTTAAGCCCCTTAAAACATGACTGGCACCTAGAATTTTACAATGTTCAACGGTTAGCATATCCGATTGTACGACTTCAACGTTTGGTATATTCATAATAACTTCTTTTACCAATTGAATTCGTTCTTCAGAAGAAAATAAAGTTATTTTATTAGGATTATGTGATACAGCAACATAAAGTTTATCAAATAATTTAGCTCCTCTTACGATAATATCTAAATGTCCAAATGTAATTGGATCAAAACTTCCTGGATAATAACCTACTTTCATAATGATTCCTCCCATTGATAGAAACTATATTTTGTAATACCTGAAATCACTTCTCGAATTTTAACTAATTGATTAGAAATAAAATCAATATCTTTTTCTTTTTTAGATTCAAGTATTATAATACCATTCTTTGATAATAGTTTGTTTATTTCAATCAAATTCATTGCTTTTGCATATAAATCCAAGTCATAAGGCGGATCCATAAAAATAAAATCAAATATTGTATTATTATGATTTAAATAATCAATGACATCTTTTTTTATAACGAAAGCTTCTTCACCTATATTTATCTGTAATTTAGTTAAATTTTCTTTAATCACTTTAATGGCTTGAAAAGAATTATCCACAAAAACACAAGATGAAATGCCTCGGCTAATTGCTTCAATTCCTATTGCACCACTGCCGGCAAATAAGTCTAGACCTAATCCTCCATCAAAGTATTGTCCTAAAATATTAAAAATCATTTCTTTATTTTTGTCCGTTGTTGGTCTCGTTATCTCTTTTCCAACTTCTTTAAGTCTAAGGCCTTTAAAACGACCAGAAATAACCCTTAACATAATAATCACCTTGTTCACATTTTATCACGATAAATTCATTAATGCAATATCTTATCATTATTTTAAAAAAAGACCAAAAGGTCTTTTTTTATTCAAAAGTAATTTGTTTCACTGTTTGATTGTCTAATCTTTTCACTAATTCAGTTACAATTTTAACGGCATTTTCATAATCGTCTTCATGAATAATTGAAGTATGGGAATGCAAATATCGGCAAGGTAAACAAATAGCAATACTTGGACAACCGGTTTTGGTAACATGCATTTTACCAGCATCTGTTCCTCCATGGCTTAGAAAGGACAATTGATAAGGAATATTTAACTCTTTACAAAGTTGTTCTGTGTATTCTCGAAGAGCAACATGTCCTACCATAGAGCTATCATAGATCATTAAACAAGGGCCTTTTCCTAATTGAGTTTCATTTGATCCTCCAGGAAAATCAAAAGCAATGGTTACATCAAGTGCAATTCCAATATCGGGCTCAATTTTGTAAGCTGCTGTTCCGGCTCCTCTTGTTCCCACTTCTTCTTGAACTGTCCCCACACCATAATAAATATTTTGATGTTCTTCATTTTGAATGTTTTTTAATACTTCGATTGCTAAAGCAATTCCAATTCGATTGTCAAAGGCTTTTGCCAGCAAATATTTCGGATTAGATAAAGCCATTGATTCAATGAAAGGAGTAATCATATCTCCAATTTGAATGCCTTCTTTTAAAGCTTCATCTTTTGATGCAACTCCAATGTCCATATACATATCTTTTAATTCAACTACTTTTTTTCTTTCCTCAGCTTCTAAAATATGAGGAGGTTTTGATCCTACAACCCCTCTTATCTCTTTTCCAGATTTAGTTGAAATGTTAAATTGTTGACTTAAAACTACATGTCCCCACCATCCACCAGCTGGAATAAATTTAATGTATCCTTCTTTTGTAATCTCAGATACAATAAATCCAACTTCATCCATATGACCTGCAACCATGATTTTTGGTCCAGTTTTATTTCCAATTTTTTTCATAATAATCGAACCTAAATTATCATATGAAATTTCACAGATATCTTTACAGGCTTTTTCGATATATTTTCTTACATTTTTTTCATTTGCAGGAATTCCATTTAACATAGTTAATTCTTTTAATAGCGGATTCATAGAGACCCCTTTCAATTTTCTTTCTTCAAAAAACAGTATTTTTTGCGTAAAAAAACGCACTTAAATACTTGGAAATCACTCGAGCAGACTTACATCTACCTTACAATGGGTGCCTCTTGTTTTTCTTTAAGGATTCCTAATCGAATAGGTATTCAACACCAGAAAAACCTTAACTCCCGTTCAATTACTGTCGGTCGCGGTTGAGTGATTTCCAACTATCTAAGTACAATTTCATTATAAACACCCCCTATTCATTTGTCAAGGGAGTTAAGAGAAAAAAAGGACTTGCAAAAGCAAGTCCTTTGAATCGTATTTTAACGAGGATTTTTAATGTTTGCGTGTGCTGCGGCAAGTCTAGCTATTGGAACTCTAAAAGGAGAACATGAAACATAAGATAGTCCAATATTATGACAGAATTCAACCGAAGCTGGATCTCCACCGTGTTCACCACATATTCCAAGTTTAATATCAGGGCGAACTTTTCTACCTAATTCAACAGCCATTTGCATTAATTTGCCGACACCTTTGAAATCAATGTGAGCAAAAGGATCGTTTTCAAATATTTTTTTGCTATAGTAATCTTGAAGGAATTTTCCTGCATCATCACGACTAAAACCAAATGTCATTTGAGTCAAATCGTTGGTTCCAAAACTAAAGAATTCAGCTTCTTGTGCAATTTCATCCGCAAGGATACAAGCGCGTGGAATTTCAATCATGGTTCCAACATGGTATTGTAAATTTACTTTAGCTTTTTTAATAATTTCATCTGCAGTAGCAACAACAATGTCTTTAATCATTTTTAATTCTTTTACGTCACCTACAAGTGGAATCATAATTTCAGGAACGACTTTTCCACCGCGATTGTTTACATCAATTGCTGCTTCGATGACAGCTGTTGTTTGCATAACAGCAATTTCAGGATAAGTAATCGATAGTCTTACACCACGATGACCTAGCATCGGATTCGTTTCATGTAAAGAATCGACAGTAGCTTTTAATTCTTCATAAGTAAGATGCATTTCTTTTGCTAAAGATTCAATATCGTCACGTTCTGTTGGTAAGAATTCATGAAGTGGTGGATCCAAATAACGAATTGTTACAGGGAAACCATTCATCGCTTCATAAAGACCGATAAAGTCAAGACGTTGCATAGGAAGTAATTTATTTAAAGCAGTTTGTCTTTCTTTTAAAGTTTTAGAAACAATCATTTCACGAACGGCAGGAATACGGTCTGCTTCAAAGAACATATGTTCTGTACGGCAAAGTCCAATTCCCTCAGCTCCAAATTTATAAGCAACTTTTGCATCTCTTGGATTATCTGCATTTGTTCTAACTTTTAAAGAGCGATATTTATCTGCCCATTCCATAAGTGTTGCAAAATCACCTGATACTGTCGCATCTACGGTTTTAATTTGCTCTCCGTAAATTTTGCCAGTTGACCCATCTAAAGAGATAAAGTCTCCTTCAAAGTATTTCTTTCCATCAACTTCAAAGTATTTTTTAACTTCATTTACTTTAACCGTTCCAGCTCCAGCAACGCAGCATGTTCCCATTCCACGTGCAACAACAGCAGCATGAGATGTCATTCCACCTCTACTTGTTAAAACGCCTTTAGAAACGAACATTCCTTCAATATCTTCAGGAGATGTTTCTTGACGAACAAGAATAACTGGTTTTCCATCTTTAACCATTTCTGCAGCTCTTTCAGCTGTAAATACTGCACGACCAGTAGCGGCTCCAGGAGAAGCATTCAGTCCAACAGCGATGACTTTGGCGTTTTTTAATGAAACGCTATCAAATTGTGGATGAAGTAGGGAATCTAATTGTTTTGGTTCTACTTTTAAAAGTGCTTCTGTTTCAGTAAGTAATCCTTCTTTTACTAAATCAATCGCAATTTTTAAAGCAGCTTGTGCTGTTCTTTTACCATTTCTAGTTTGTAACATATATAATTTACCTCTTTCGATGGTAAATTCCATATCTTGCATATCACGATAATGAGCTTCAAGTCTACCTGCGATATCATTAAATTCTTTGTATAAAACAGGATTATCTTTTTCTAATTCAGAGATAGGTTTAGGAGTACGAATACCTGCAACTACGTCTTCACCTTGAGCATTAAATAGGTATTCACCATACAATACTTTTTCTCCAGTGGATGGATTTCTTGTAAAAGCAACACCAGTTCCTGAATCTTCACCCATGTTTCCAAAAACCATAGATTGTACGCTTACGGCAGTACCCCATTGGTAAGAAATGTTATTTAAACGGCGGTAAGTATTTGCTCTTGGATTATCCCAAGATTTAAAAACGGCTTTAACAGCTTCAATTAATTGTATTTTTGGATCTTGAGGAAAAGCTTCGCCTTTAATTTCTTTGTATTTTACTTTATAATTAGCAACGATATCTTTTAAATCATCTGCAGTTAAATCAGTATCTAATTCCACACCTTTTTCTTCTTTTTTTGCTTCTAAAATAGCTTCAAAGTTGCTTTTTTCAACTTCCATAACTACATCAGAAAACATTTGAATGAATCTTCTGTAAGAATCGTATGCAAATCTAGGGTTTTCAGTTAATTTAGCTAAACCTTCAACTGCTACATCATTTAAGCCAAGATTTAAAATTGTGTCCATCATTCCAGGCATTGATACTCGAGCACCAGATCTTACAGAAACTAAAAATGGATTGTTATTGTCTCCAAATTTCTTTCCTGAAATTTTTTCTGTTGCACTTAAAGCATCATAAATTTGAGCAATAATTTCATCATTGATACGTCTTCCATCTTCATAGTATTTTGTACATGCTTCAGTTGATACGGTAAATCCTTGAGGTACTGGCATACCAAGATTGGTCATTTCGCAAAGATTTGCACCTTTACCTCCAAGAAGGTTTTTCATTGAAGCGTCGCCTTCTTTAAACAAATATACATATTTTGTCATAGTTATTTCCTTTCGAATTATATTTTTACATGAACATACGAATTATATCATTTTTAACTGAAAATTACAAATGAAATTAAGAGGAAATTACGCTTCTTTTTTCAAATATTAAACAGCCATTTTAGTGAAAAGGCTTTCTGTAACCTTTTTAACAAAATAAAAAGCAAGAAAGAAAAGTATTAAATCAAATAAAGAATTAACCATCACATTTAATTGCCAACTCAAAGCGTTTTTAAGTAAAGAATAAATTCCTACATTGATTAAAATAATTCCCATTCCTCCAAATATGCCAAGAATAGCACCTATGCTTTGTTTTACAACTTCTGTCTCGTTCTTATAGTGAAATTTAGGCGTATATAAATTTATAATAGAACCTAAAATTGAAGTGAGAAAAGAAAAAGTTGTGATGTATAATGCAAGAATGAATAAATGATATAATTGAATTTGAAAACTAATTCCAAATAGAACCAAACTAAATAACGCAATGGGAAGACCCAAAAGGACATTAAATGCCATTTTTGCAAACATAATTTTTTCTGGTTGAACAGGAAGCGTTTTAATAATCCAAAAGTTTTTTCCTTCAAGTGAAAGAGAAATTGCTGAAGTATAAACCGTTGACAAACAAAAGCAAATGATTATCAATAAGATTAATTCTGTTGAAAGTCCAACAAAACCTAACTGTGGCAGATATTCAAGAATTTTATCTTTGTAAATTAAACTTAAAACTGATAATACAAAAAGAATAATAGGACCAAATCCAGTATTTAATGCATAAATTGGAACACTAAAGAATTTTCTGGATTCTTTCGTAATAATGGAGTTAAAAACAGAACGTTGTTGATTTAAAACGGGTTTATTGTTTTTACGAGTAATAGTCATTAATCCTTTTTGGTTAGTCGTTAATACCATTTTTTGAATCAGAATTAAAAATAAAAAGAAAGGAAATACATGAGTCACAATTAATAACAATAAATTGAATATATCTCGATTATGTATCGCATTGACAAACCACATCATTGGAAGATAAATTTCCCCCATTCCAGCAATAAATCCTTCTTGATTTAGCATGGGATTTGTTCCACCAGAAAAATTATAAGCAAATGAAATATACATAACACCAAGAAATGCAATAAACATTAATATGATTGTAATTAATTTATTTTTTCTAAATTTAGCTGTAATTCTCGCAATCAATAATGCAATGAAAGAAAAAATAACGGCAGGAATTAAAGGAACACACAGTATTGCAATGAAGTAAAATAATAAACTGACTATATTAAATCCTGTATAATAAAAATAAGAAAATGCCATTGGAGCAGTAAACAAAAAAACTGAAATATAAACAATAATCATCATCACACTTGCTTTTGCAAAAACAACTATTCTTGGTTTAATGGGTAATGGTTCAAGAAGTTCAAAATCTTTATATTGAAATAAATATCCATTTGCTCGTAACAAAATGAATATAATGGATAACGAAGACGAATAAATAAATACATACATTAAAAGAAATTCGATCATATTTGCGTTGTTAAATATCAAACCCAAATCAAGGAATATATACCCAAATCCAAATAAAATTGTTCCAAGACCATAGAGTAATAAGAGTCCAATTAAAACAGACTGTAATTTCGATTTTGAAGAAGTTATGTTAAACATTCGTTTCAAAGAAAAGCCTTCTTTAAAAAAGACTTTCATTAATTTTAAGTACATCATAGTTCTTCTGTCAACTCCAAGAAAAGATGTTCAAGTGATTGATCTTTTATAATGTCTTGGGTATTTCCATTTGCAATAATTCTTCCTTGTTTAATAATTGCAACTTTATTACATAGTTTTTCCGCTACTTCTAATACATGAGTAGAGAAAAAGATTAAAGAACCTTTTTGACACATTTCGCGAAAGACTTCTTTTAATAAATAACTTGCTTTAGGATCTAATCCTACAAAAGGCTCATCTAATAGCATAATCTTAGGCTCGTGAACCAAAGCACTCATAATAACTATTTTTTGTTTCATTCCGTGAGAATAAGAAGAAATTGGATTGTTTAACACTTCATTCATTTCAAACATTAACGAATATTTATCAATCAGTAGTCGACGTTTAGCCACATCTACTTGGTAAGCATCCGCAATGAAATCTAAATATTGAATTCCTGATAACGATTCATATACATCAGGATTATCAGGAATATATGCTTGAATTTGTTTTACTAACAACGGCTCTTTTTTAATTGACAACCCATTTGCATAGATTTCACCCTCGTCAAAATCAATAATACCAGCAATGGATTTAAGTAAAGTTGTTTTACCTGCTCCATTGTGTCCAATAAAACCATAAATATCTCCAGGCTCAATGGTTAAATTGATTTTGTCATTAGCAAACTTTTTTTTATCATAACTTTTTGAGACGTTTTTAATTTCCAACATTTTTATCACCCTACTCTATTGTATTACAAACTGAATATAATTGTCAATAATTAAAAATAATTAAAAATAATTTTAATAATTACTCAGTTATTACATTAAGCTTTGTAACTGAATTTAGGTAAATATAAAAATCTTGATTTTTTTCGATATTATGATTATAATATAAAAGAAAATGCTCTTATAGTTTAATGGCAAAACACAGCAATGGTAATGCTGAAATTCAAGTTCGATTCTTGGTAAGAGCACCATTTTCACTTTAAACACTGATATTGAGTGTTTTTTTTATTTCACTTACGGTATAATAAGATAAAAAGAGGTGATTTCATGATCAAAGGAATAGCGCATTTAGCTTTTGCAGTAAATGATATGGAAGAATCATTACAATTTTACGTAAATGGATTAGGATTTCAGAAGGCGTTTGTTTTAAAGGATGCTTTAGACAATCCCATGATTGTATATTTATCTCTTGGGACAGGACAGTTTATCGAATTATTTTTTAAGAAACAACGTTTGCACACTGAAAATCATTCTTCGTATGAACATTTTTGTCTTGAAGTAGATAATATTTTTGAGTTTGTAGCTTCTTTAGAATCTAAAAAAATTAAGATTGTAAGTTATCCGGAAATGGGACTTGATAATAATTATCAATGTTGGATTGAAGATCCAGATTCGAATCGAATTGAAATTATGCAATATACTCCTGATTCCTTGCAATTAAAAGCAATTCAAAATTAATAATAAGAAAAAGGCTAAAAATAGCCTTTTTTTATTTGCAAATTATCAATTATCGAATGGTAGATCCTGACTTGACAATGTTATCTTCCACTTTAGATAAATCAGCGGTTCTAAAGATACGACAATTACGTCCGATGATCATATTCTTTGGAATGACTACATTTTTTCCAATTACAGTAATTCCTGATTCCAAAAGTTCAGGATTTTCAATGTTTGGAGTTAAATCCGTTCCAAAACCAACCCATGCATTGTTTTCAATTACTGTATTTTTATCAATAATACAATTTTCAACAACTGCTCCAGGTTTCACTTCGACATTATTTAATAACACCGAATTTGTCACTTTGGCAAGTGGATGTATAATAACGCCAGGGCTTAACACACTTCTTAAAACATTTCCAGCTACAATCGATCCATTTGATAATAATGCTTGATGAATCATCGCTTTTGAGCCTACTTTAACCGCAGGAAGTTCCTCTGATTTTGTATATATTTTCCATTTGAGATCATACATATCAAGAGGTATTTTATCAACTGTTTCTATTAATTCTAAATTAGCTTCTAAGTAAGAATCATAGGTTCCAACGTCTTTCCAATAATCATAAAACTTAAAAGCGACTACTTTCTTTTCCGAAATCATGGAAGGGATAATATGTTTCCCAAAATCCAAATCAGGAATGTCTTTATTATTTAACTTTTCAAGTAGAATATCAGTATTAAAAACGTAAATTCCCATAGAGGCTAAGTTTGATTTTGGAATTTTAGGTTTTTCCACAAATTTAACGATTCGATCCATTTCATCTGCTTCCAAAACGCCGAAACGACTTGCTTCTTCTAATTCAACTACTTTACATCCAACCGTTAAATCCGCTCCAGTTTGGATATGTTTTTCAATCATTTTACGATAATCCATTTTGTAAATATGATCTCCTGATAAAATTAACACATATTTCGCATGGGATTGTTCTATATAATGAATGTTTTTTCTAACTGCATCTGCTGTTCCATTGTACCAGTCACTATGAGGTTGTAATAAAGTGACTTTTGAGTCCCTTCTATCTAAATCCCAAGGTTTTCCTGAACCAATGTGATCGTTTAGTGAAAAAGGTAGGTATTGTGTTAAGATAGCAATATTGTAAATCCCTGAATTTGAACAATTACTTAAAGTAAAGTCAATAATACGATATTTTCCTGCAAAAGGAACACTTGGTTTTACTCTATTTTCAGATAAGATATCAAGCCTTGATCCTCGTCCTCCTGCTAAAATTAACGCTAAAACATCCATTATTTCACCTCTTCCTTTATTTTTAAAATTGATTTATAAACACTTCTATAGGCTTTAGCAGATTGAGTCCAGCTAAAATCTGAAGCCATAGCGTGTTGAATTAATATGTTCATCGCTTTTTTGTCTTTATGATAAATTTCAAGAGCATACCGAATGACATGCATCATATCATGAGCATTGAAATGGGTAAAACTAAAGCCATTTCCGGTATTATTATATTGGTTGTAAGGAATTACGGTATCTACAAGTCCTCCCGTTTCTCTTACGATAGGAATGGTACCATATTTCAAAGCGATGATTTGACCTAATCCACATGGTTCAAATTTAGAAGGCATTAAAAAGAAATCAGAACTACTATAAATTAAATGAGCTAACGGATTCGAATAGCCAATAAAACATTTTACTTTACTAGGAAATCTTTGTTCAAGATTTTTAAAATAATCAACGTATTCAGATTCTCCATCTCCAAGAAGCACAAAGCAAAAATCATCGACTTCAAGCATTTCATCAAATACCCGTTTGATTAAATCAATTCCTTTTTGACTCACAAGTCTTGAAATGATTGAAATAAGTGGCTTATCTAATTTAAAATCTACGTTTAGTTCTTCATATAATTTTAGTTTGTTTTCTCTTTTGCCTTTTTTAACCGTATCGACATCATAATTTTTTGCGATGAATGTGTCAGTCATAGGATTAAAATCTTTATAACTAACCCCATTCAAAATTCCTTGTAAGGATTCTTTACGAGATTTTAATAATTTTTGAAGTCCATAACCAAAGTAATCCGTAAGTATTTCTTCGGCATATGTTTTTGAAACGGTCGTGATATAATCTGCACAAACAATTCCAGATTTTAAGAAATTTAAAAAACCTTCAAATTCAAATCTTGGATCATATTCCATGTTGAAGTAAAGATAATCGTTAACTGGGAAAATCCCTTGATAAGCCAAATTATGAATACTTAAAACTGATTTTATGTGTGAAAGGTTCTTGTATTTTGTTTTAATAAGCAAAGGAATCATTGCAGTGTGCCAATCATGGACATGAATGATATCGGGTAAAAAATCAATGTATTCAAGAGATTCTAAAACAGCTTTTTGAAAAAAGGAAAAACGTTCCGATTCATCGCCATAATTGTAAACTTGATCTCTAGAACCAAAAGAGTAATTGTTGTCAACAAAATAATAAAGAATGTTTCCAAGTTTTAATGTATCAATGCCTACATACACCTTTTCTTTTTCGTTTAATTCGATATTAAAATTTGTTAGGTGTTTCATATTTTTTTTGTATTTAGTAGGAATCGCTTTATATTTAGGCATCATTACTCTTACTTCTGTATTTCTTAAGCGTTTTAATTCACTAGGTAATGATCCTACAACATCGGCTAAACCGCCAATTTTAATAAAGGGATAACATTCTGCAGAAACATGCAATACATTCATAAAAGCATCTCCTTTCAAAGGCTATATTTAGTTTTATTATATCATATTTTACTAACTATACTATGTCTTGTCTTAAAATCAAGCCCAAAATTTAATTAAATCATGTTTATAAATAGACATAATAATATAGGTAGATTCCATCAGTAAAAGCAATAATAGGAAACTTGGCAAAGATAAAGTTTCAAGTTTAAAGAAGTTGTTTCCAAGGACAATAAAGCAAAAAGCCGAAATGACTAAAGCAGAAACGACAATAATGGAACGAAGCTTATTTAAAGGCATACAGACGTTTACTAGCACTAATAAATAGGCAAATGTTGCAGCAATGATTCCAACGGTTGATATTTCACCTTCGGTTACACCTGGCCAAAAACTAGCAAAAAGATAAACACCAAGTAAATTGGCAATCACAAGAATCGTTCCCGGAATTACTTGTTTAAATACATTCTTTAAGAAATTACCTTTAAACATTTTATTATTGGGTTCTAAAGCAATGATAAAGGATGGAATGCCTATGATGAAAGTTTCAATCACTACCATTTGTACAGGTTCAAAAGGATATATATTCGAAGTTAGAAGTAAAATCACCGTAAGTAAAATAGTATACATCGTTTTTACTAAATATAAAACTGATGCATTTTGCATGTTATTTACGATTTGTCTTCCTTCTTTTACTACTTTTGGTAACGATGCAAAATTATTATCTAATAAAACCAAATGACTAATATTTCTTGCAGCTTCTGCTCCACTTGCTAATGCAATAGAACAATTGGAAGCTTTTAAAGCCAAAATATCATTTACGCCATCGCCAATCATCGCGACTTTGTGATTGTTCTTTTGGAATGTTTCAATTAATATCTTTTTTTGCTGAGGGCTCACTCGTCCAAAAACAGTATAATTATTACACGTATTAATTAAAGTTTGATCTGAAATTCTTTCAAGAGATAAATATTTCTTTGCGTTGGGAACGCCAGCTCTTAAAGCAACTTCAGAAACGGTTAAGGCGTTATCTCCACTAATTACTTTAATATTTACTCCTGATTCTTGAAATTCATCTAAAGTAGCTTTTGCGCTCTCTCGAATATGGTCATTGATTAAAATTAAAGAAATCGGTTCAACTGGGCCTTGAATTTTGCCATCCTTGAGTTTGTTGATTTTCGCAAATAAAAGAACTCTTTTTCCTGTTTTGGCATATTTTTCTACTTCTTTTTTTATAAGAGTATATTTACCTTTATATACCATTTCTGGTGCTCCAATTGCAAAAGAACCTATTTCAAAAGTACAAGCACTGTATTTGTTTATCGAATCAAAATTGAGAAGTTCTTTGACTCGAAATTTTCTTTTTCTTCCAAAATATTTTTCCATTGCTTTTGAGGTTTGGTTGTTATCATTTAAAGCGTAAATCATACTAGAAATAATATTTGCATTATCATAAGCTGAAATTTCTTCTGCTATTTCTATAAGTTCTGTTTGGATTGGAACTACACTATCCACTACCATAGAACCATCAGTAATCGTACCAGTCTTATCAAGACAAACGGTATCAATTCGAGCTAAAGTTTCAATGGAATAAATTTCTTGAACTAATGTTTTTTTCTTAGCTAGTTTTATTACTGAAGTTGAAAAGGTCATTGTTGTTAATAAAAATAAGCCTGATGGAACCATTGCAACCATTGCACCAGCCATTTTCTTTAATGCGTTTTGATACAAATCTGTTGTTCTCATAAAATCAAGCAAAAAATCCATTTCTGATCTTAAAAAAGCATTATAAAAAGTAAGAAGGCCTAAAGGAACAATGATAATTCCGATTAATTTGAGTAAATTTCTTAAAGAAGATAATATCTGTGAAGTAGGCTTTCCAAGAGTTCTAACTTTAGAGGCTAATTTCTCAATATAATTATCTTTTCCAACGGCTTCTACTCTTACAAATGCATTGCCTGATACAACAAAACTACCAGATAAAACTCGACTTTCTTCTTCTTTTAGTATGGCATCAGACTCTCCTGTTAAATTCGCTTCATTTACCATTATATGACCAGATAAAACAACCCCATCACTTACAATCTGTTTTCCTGGAGATAAGAGATATATATCATCAATAACAATGGCTTCTACATCGATTTCAATATCAAAATTTTGTCTTCTAACAATTGCAGTTGGTTGAGAAAGAAGCGATAATTTTTGAATAGTGTTTCTTGCTTTAAATTCTTGTAAAATTCCAAGAAGGGTATTCAAAAATGCAATAAGGACAAAAAACATATTTTCGTAACTCTTAATAGAAATTAACAACAAAGCAAGAACAGCTAAAATCAAATTAAAATAGGAAAAAACATTTTCACTAATGATTTTTCTAATGGATTTTAAATTTGATTTAGGATGTTTATTTGTTTTATTGTCCATTATCCTTTGATTAACTTCATCTATATTCAATCCAAAAGGAATGTACGTTTCTTTTTTCAAGTGCAACACCACCTAATCATTTATTAATTATATCAAAAATGGCTTTAAATAACAATGAATTAATTTCTAGTTATAAAGCCCATATTTTAAGAAAAAGAACACTAAAAATTTAGTGTTCAAAAACGCTTTTACCTATAAATTCTCTTAGTAATGAGTTGCAAGGAACCAAGTATTGATCGATTTCTTTAAAGTATTTTAAAAACTTGATTAGCCGATTTGCTTGAAGATAATACTCTGAATCATTTGGAATATGTTTTAGAGCATTTAAGGCATATCTTTTTAACACACAAAGTTCATATGTTAATTCCGAATTGTAAATATAATTTGCGCTTTCAATAAAAGGATAAATCCATTTGTATTCTCCTCTTCTAACAGAAGGCCACATACTAAGCGTTTTCTCAGGAGTGGTATTTCTAAATTGTAAATCTCTTACAATTCTCCTTAATAAACGAATATCGGTTAAATTAATAGGATTATTGTAATCAATGTTTATTTGAGCAAAGGGAGAGATGTATATTTTAAATTTTTGATTTGAAGGAATAAATTCTGTTAAAACATCATTTAAAGCATGAATTCCTTCAATAATGATTGGATTATGAGTTGATATGCAAATAGGATCTGCAAATCTTCTAATTTTATCTTTAAAATCAAAAGTAGGTAAACTTACAGGAATACCATTGATTAAATCTGTAATATTTTGATTAAACAACATTAAATCTAAAGCTTCAACGTGTTCCAAATCTGCTTCTCCAAATTCATCAATCGGTGCTTTATCAATTGGCATATAATAATTATCAATGGAAATCATTAATGGTTTTATGCCTCTTGTTAATAATTCGATTTCGAGTCGTTTAGAAAAAGTAGTTTTCCCAGAGGAAGAAGGACCAGCAATTGCAATTAAACGAATGTTGTCGGTATCTTTTGAGATAATTTCACCCAACTCACAAAGTTGATTATTATGTTTGGTTTCACACATATTAACAAATTCTACGGATTTATTGTTTTCAATTTTACGGTTCATCTTGTAAATCATATCGGCATCACAAGTCATTGCCCATTGTTCTGCTTTGTTTAAAACTCTCAAAAATCCGGGTGAATCTGAGAATTCTGGAATTTGTCCTTTTTCTTCTATTCTAGGATATCGAACTAAAAAACCTGGGCTATAATAAAAAAGCTCAAATTCATTTAAATATCTAGTGGATGGAATCATATAACCATACATATAGTTAATGTAACCATCACACTCATAAATATTTACTTTTTCTTTTCGATATTTTAAAGTTTCGACTTTATCAATATATCCTTTTGAAGCATAATATTTTTGTATTTTATTGATGGATTCTTTTTTCTAATGATAGGATAATCTGCTTGAATGATTCGTTTCATTTCTTCAATAATTTTTTGAATCATGTCTGGAGTTAACACACCATTAATGGCTCTTCCATAAATACCCATGGAAATACTGTTTGAAAACTTGATTTGCAATTCTGGAAAAATACGATAAAAGGCCATGCAAATCAAATAACGCATGGAAGTCGCATACATTCTTGTTGAATCATAATAAGTATAATCCAAAAATTCTACATCAGCGTCAAAACCAACTTCATAGGTCAGTTCCCTCAAACGATTGTTGACCTTGGCCGCAAAAAAAGAACCCTCATAATTTTGGCTTAACGTTTCTAATCTTATTTTATCTTCAAACGAGTAATGATCGTTTCCTACTTTAATTTTAAACATGTTTTTACCTCCAATGAAAACGGTTGTATTTCTATTTTACTACTTTTAGACTATTTTGCAACACCTTTTTCATGCAATTAATCTTGTATAAAATTTGTGAAGTCGGTTTTTAATTTTTAATTTTATTGTATAATAAAACATATTGTAAATGAATTGTGAGGAATAAGCATGTTACTATCAACTTTTTTTACTAGTTCTGGCATGGATAGTTTACCAACTGAATATCTTTTTGGTTGGATTCATTTCTGTTATTTGCTATCTGCCGCAATAGTGTTCTATCTATTAATTCGATTTTGTAGTTACCAAAATAAAAATATTCAAAAAATCATTATTAATGTTTGTCTAATTTTATTACTGGTATTAAAATATGGAGGCGAACTCATTTTTGTTCTTGAATGGATTCGTTATGGAGACGGTATTTCTTCTTATTCACATCCTTTTTTAGATTATCGAACATTTTTTTCGTTTCAAATGTGTGGTGTAAATAATGTATTACTCCCTTTTGTGATTTGGTTTAATATTAAGCCTATGAAAGATTTTGTTTTTTCTACTTCAATTATTGGCGGATTAGCTGTAATGATTTATCCTGCAGGAGTATTATTTGGTGATCCTTTTGTTGTTACCTTTCCAATGCTAAGAAGTCTAATTGTTCATTTTATTTTGGTTTTCTTACCGTGTTATATGATAGCCATTGGTGATTTTAAACTAGATAAAAAACGCTGGAAATACACACTTGTTGGCGCAACACTTATGACATCGTGGGCTATGTATGGTAATTTGTTTGTTGATCAATCTGCAAATAATATGTATTTAATGACAAATCCTTTTTATGGGGGCCCAGTATTATTATTAAATGTCATTCCAAATGGATGGCACGTAATTATGCTTTTTATTTTAGTTTTTCTAGGTTTTTTACTTGTCTATTTTCTAGCAGGATTATTCAATAAATTTTATGAAAAACACACACTTACATTAAAAAAGCTCTAACCTTTTGGGATAGAGCTTTTTTAGTAGTTATTTGTTTAAGAAATACCTTGATATAATGCGAACAATTCTTGTATAGAAAAATTCGAAAATTCAGTAATCTTTGTAAAAGTATTGTATTCAGGATAGGCTTGCACGATGTTTAGAATTAATTGTAATTTTGCTTCTGTTATATGTAGTGACAATGCAAGATCTGAAAAAGCAACTTGAGAGAGTAATGAACCAATATAAGTATAATCATAAGTATCACTTGGTAGGTTAGAACTGTCTTGTTCGCCAGAATACGCTGTGGTAGTTAAAATCGTGTTTTCTGAAGAAGACACAAAAAATTCTCGATAGGGTATCGATTCTGAAACAAATCCAGAATATATGGTGTCAGTTGATTCGTTATGTTTGTTCATAACTAACAAAGATACTGATTCTGAGTCAAATGAAGACAAAATGATTTGTTCAATTTCTGATTCTTTTTCATAAGAAGAGCCTTGAACTCCAAAAAGGAAATAGGATTGTTCGGTTGAACTATAACCTTCTAAAATACTTATGTCATAAAGTTGCTGTAAAACAATTTCTAAGTTTTGATTTCGATAAGATAAACCATCAATTAATACAATAGAATCCTCATTTAACGACTCAACTCCAATTACTTTTCCGAAACGATTGATTTGAAGTTCTACGGAAGGATTAATGTCAAGCGTAACAGAAATAGATGGTGTAATATAGATTCCTATTATGACCAAACTAAAAATCATGACAGAAACCAAAGACAAGGAATAAATGAGTTTTTTAAAATATGGTTTAGAAGGTATGCTCATTTCTTTCTCTTGATAATGATTTTCCACTATAAAAGAAATATCTTTTTCTTTTGGAATTGCAAAAGAAGAGTGTTGTTTGATTAAATTTTTAAATTCACTATATTTCATCTTCTGCCTCCTTTAAGTGTTTACGAATTTTTTTAATTGCTTTTGCATAAATCCAAGTTATTGTTCCAATTGGTTTGTTAAATACGGAAGAAATTTCTTTGTGAGTCATATTTTCAACGTTATAAAGTAAAAATACATTTTTTTCGACTTCGTCTAATACCGATAAACTATCTTTAATGATTTGTTCGTTTTCCAAAGAAATTTCTAAATGATTGATTAGTGGATACGTTACAAACAAATCAATATTATCATCAGTATAGGTAGTTTTTTTTCTTTTATTATATTCATTAATTGCTGTATTTCTAGCAATTGTTATCAAATAAGCGAAAAAATTCTTTTCCTTATATTTTTGAATATTTTCTAACATTTTCATATAAGTATCTTGAATGATGTCTTCTGTTAAACTTTCGTCTTTTAAAATAGGTAAAACAGAAAAAAAGACACTACGGTATGTTTGATGATAAATTTCGTCAAAGACAGTTAGATTACCTTCTTGAAGAAGTTTTACTAATTTATTTAAGTCTTCTCCCATAATGTCACCTCACTCTTACTCATATTGTACATTATATAGGGTTAGAAGACAATAAATTATTCTTCACTTATATAAACAAATAACTTATGTGTTTTGTTGGTAAAAAGAAAAAAGACTTCGCAGTCTTTTTTTTATTTAGAATAATTTTGTTTTCTAATTTTACCATCTTTTCGATGAACGATAAAAGTAGTATTTTGACCAATAGATTTAATTGTTGCCCAAGCAATTGCTTCGTTTTGTGTTTCTAAGACTCGAAGTATTTTAGTAGAACCTTCTCTTTTCACGCACCAATTTTGTTCATTCTTTTGAAATAATACATGATACTTCCCTAGTTTCTTTTTTTCACCCTTTTCAGAATTTTCAGTTTCATCATTCTCTTCATTTGAATCATGAGAGTTATTATTAGATTCATCAGATTCATCTTCAAGAATTTCTTGTGATTTTTCTTTTTCTTTTTTTTCAGACCAGAAAGCAACAGGTGGTTTAGCAGACGACTCTTTCTCAGCAGATTTCTGTGCATCTTCCTTTTCTCTTTTCTCAGACCAAAAGGCAACAGGTGGTTTAGCAGAGGCTTCTTTCTCGGAAGATTTTAATGCATCTTCTTTTTCTTTTTTCTCAGACCAGAAGACAACTGGAGGTTTTTCAGATGGATCTTTCTCAGCGGATTTTAGGGCTTCTTCCTTTTCCTTTTTTTCAGACCAGAAAACAACCGGTGGTTTTTCAATTGGTTTAGGTTTTTCGGGTTCTGTAATAGAAGCTTGAGGCTTTGATGTTGATAAATCTTCAATAATGGTATCAGAATTAGAATCATTTTTAGGATTTAGTTGTTCAAGAGGTTTTTCTATTAAGGAAGATTCAATATTTTTACCTAATAAAGAATCTATATTTTCATCTTCAATCTTGGAATCTGGCAAATCTATTTCTTCTTCTTCATCGGTTTCCTTTTCTACTGAAGAAGAATCTTCTTCTTTATTTATATTTTGTAATGAAGAAAATTCATCATTTTCATTGGATGAATGTGTGTTATCCTTCATTTCTTCTGTGTTTGATGGCGCTTTTTTGTTTCTTGAAGGATTTGCAACTCTTCTAGTAATCACATTGTAAAGAGTATATCCCACGATAAGAAACATAATTATGCTTCCTACAATGACAAAAAACAACCAATATTCACTTAAAAAATTAGAGGCAAAAGTCATTTAATTCATCCTTTCTAAAAGAGTTTAATTTGTACTGTAGAAGAAGGCTTGATTAATTCAACAATATCCTTCATACCATAGAACATTCTTTTTTTCTTACATTCAAAGACAAAAGTCTTTTTTAATTGAGATGCATTTGTTGAAATCCAAATCTTTTTTGATCCAAAAACATCCATACATACGTTTTTTAAACCTGGGAATTCATGATCGATTAGATTATAAAAATCTTTTCTTTGATTCTTTTCAAGTGAAATTCCAAAAGAAGGATAAATAAAACTCGCTCCAGCATCTCTGCCTTTTTCAATAATAGTTGTAATATTTTCATCTGAATCATTGATAAAAGGGATAATGGGTTTAAGTAAAATTCCAGTTGTGATTCCTGAACTTGAAAGTTTATGTAATAATTTAAGTCTTTGTGAAAATGTTGGGGAATTTGGTTCAATTTTATGTAATATCAAATCATTGATTTGTCCAAAAGGGATGACAACGACTACAGGTGCTTTTTCATTAATTTTTTGTAAGATAGGTAAATCTCTAAGTATTAAATCGTTTGTCGTTTCAATATAAACACCAATTTCTTGTTTAGAAAGGATTTCTAAAGCCTTAGACATCAAATGAAATTCTTCTTCTAAAGCATGATAGGGATCTGGGTTTTGATAAAAACCAATAACCATTCCTGGAATTTTAGACCTAATTTCAAGAGTGAATACTTCAATTCCATTTTGTTTTGGAGTGATGGTGGATGAATCAAAAACTTGAAAAGAATCCATAGGAGTTCCAAAATATTGAAAGATTGGGTTAGAGCCTTGATAAAGACTTGCAAAAAAATCAATTCCAAAAAATCGATGCGGATTTTTATTTGGAACTAGAATTTGTTTTACATGGCCATCGCTTAGTTCTTTCATTTATTCTTTCCTCCTTAAAAGCGCCAAAGAATTGCTAGAAGCAAAAGTGATATTATTATTTGAATATAACTTATGAATGTAATTGTTTTGGGTCTTTTTTGTAAGAAAAGATCGAATTCTTTCATTAATTTTTTAGTAGTATTCCATGGAATGTTTTTTATTACAAGAAGAAATGGTTTTTTGTCTTGATAACAAAATTGGTTTTCAGATAATAGATTGTCCTTCATTTGAGCATCTAAAGAAGATTTAATGTCTTTATAATCTTTTTTTGAGATATTAAAAAGCAAATAACCGTAAATTTGTCGTTTTCTAAAGTACAATTTTGCTCCAAGAAATGTAAGGAGTATTATTAGTAACAAATAGAGTGGTTCAATTATTTTATAAGTGCCAATATAATTGAGAAAAAGAAGACCCATTAAAATAAACAGTAAAAAATCTATTCTATCTATAGACGCGTGATAACGAAAAATAATATTAACACTGTAATATAGGATTAAAACAGAAAGTAAAAAACGTAAAACGATATCATAATAATGTTCCATCTAAGTAATCACCTTATCTTTATTATATCATGAATTGATAATTTTATAACAGTTCTATAAAAGGTTTTACACGATTTAGTAAATCATCAAGTGGCAAAACTTCTTTTATCACCAATGTAGTGGTTTTAACATTTTTAAGCCATTTTTCATGTTGTTTTTGGCTTCGGACTGATTCATCTAAAATTTCATATTGACTTACCCAAGCCAAAAATTCTTGATGTTGAGAATATAAATCTCCACCAGGAAGAACTCTTTCTTTAAAACGATTTTCTTCCCGAGTTTGAATTCGTTTTAAACGAGTTTCTAAAGGCAAATGCAAATAGATAAATAAATCAATTTGGGTTTTAAAAGAATCTCCCCATCCAACAAAGGCTCCAGAAATCACGTTGTTTGTATAAGCATTCAATTGATTTTGAACAATTTTAATGGATTCATATTCCTTTTTTTTCACAGTAAAAGGAGGATCCGTATTTTCCCATAATGCATCATCAGTGTCAATAAAATGATAATTATATTTTTCAGAAATTGCTTTTGCTAAAGTAGTAGCTCCAGAACCCGAAGCGCCAAAAATATGTATTGTTTTTCGATTTTGCAACGTCATCACCCTTATTTTTGAAACATAATTTTTTCGCTTTTAAACATTTTATTTAGAATGTATACAAATAAAATGAGATAAAATAGGTTTGCGCCAACAGAAATAAGCAAATATATTACTTGATTTGAATCAAACGTTAAAATTGCTGTCATAGTTTGAACGGTATTATAAATAGGTAAAAGGTATAAAAAATAATTTGTAGTTGCTCCATTTCCAAACATCGAAGAAAGTCCTACAATAATAGAAATAAAGTACACAGGCATAATCAATGTTCCAGCTTCTTTTAAACTTCTTGAATAAGCAGAAATAACTGAAATAATTCCAACAATAACGAATACTGTTGAAAAAAGTAATACTAAAATCATTAAGTAGTCTTGGATGCTATATATTGAAGTGTTAAAATTTTCCATTTGCAATAATTTTGGTAAAGATGCAAGAATACCTATAAAGGATGAAATGGCAGAAATGAGCGATAAAACAGACAAACTAAGAATTTTTCCAATTGCAATTTCACTGCGTTTGATTGGCGTAATTAATAGTGTTGAAATGGTACCTCTTTCTTTTTCTCCAGCAATGGATTCAGGTCCTACCGACATCGCACCAGAAAACAAAAACATCACCACAAGCATCGGCAAAAGGGTAGCCATAATTTGCCCTGCAATTTGATTGTTATCAACCAAAGTACCCCCTATATCGTATACAAAATAATCAGTATCTCCATACAATTCAATGCTTAATTGAGATTGATAGATTTGTAAATACGATTTGAAACGATTGGTTATTGAACTAGAATTAAGATTATTTAAATTGGAATAAATGAAAACGATTGGTTTATCTCCTGTTTTATCATATTCTGAAAAATCTTCATCAAAAGCAAGAATTAAGTCCCAATCTTCTGAATCTATCATATCTTTATACGTATCGATCTCGGGTGTTGTGATTTCTTTTATGTTTAAGAACTCACTATCCTCATAAGTTTCATATATACCTTGAAAATCAACAGGCACATTAATAACAGCAATATTAGAAACAGTATCCGAAGTCTGTGAAGTAATAGCACCACCGATAAAAGAGTAAATCAAAAAGATCATAAGCCCTGGTAAAATCATAATGGTTATGACCAAACGTTTGTCTTTTATGACTCTATCCCATTCTTTTTTAAAAATAGTCCATATATTTTTCATAAAAGGATTTCCTCCTCTTCAACTAGTTTAAAAAAGTAATCTTCAAGACTGTTTCCATCTTGTAGTAATTCAGATAGTAAAGATGATGTTTTTAATTTTCCATTTATAATAATTCCGACGCGATCACATATTTTTTCGACTAAACTAAAAATATGGGTTGAAACAAGTATTGTTTTCCCCAACGATTTTAAACTTAATAAATAATCCGTGACTACTTTTGCTGTTAAGACATCAAGCCCATTCGTTGGTTCATCAAAAACAATTACATCAGGGTCATGTACAAGCGAGATTGCAATTTGTACTTTTTGTCTCATTCCTGTAGATAATTCGCCCACTTTTACTTCTGCAAATTTATCAATTTGGAATTTAGAAAAAAGCAAGGCTCTTCTTGTCAAAATGGTAGCCTCATCAATGCCATGTAAACGCGAAAAATAATTAAACAAGTAATTAGGGGTAAAGAAATCTTCGAGTTTTAAATCACTTGTTAAAAAACCAATGGTTTTTCTTACTTCGTCTTCAGAAGATAAAACACTATATCCATTTATAAAAATATCGCCTTTATCTGGTTTTATTAAGGTTGAAATACAACGCAAGGCAGTCGTTTTCCCTGCTCCATTTGGTCCTAATAAACCGTAAATTTCGCCCTTATATGCTTCAAAAGACAAGTCGTTAACAGCTACTTTATATTTATCGTTTGTTTTCTCAATTTTTTGTTGTTTTTTTGATAGTTTAAATGTTTTAGATATGTGTTCTACTTTTACAATTGCTTCCATAGACCCTCCAGTACTTATGTCATACTCATATTACCAAAAAAACGATATTTTTACAATCAAAAATGGAGTTGATTTAGATTAATCTGAAGTTCTCAAAAAAAATAAGTTTTTTTGACTTATTTTACGTTTCTTTGATTAATATATAATTTATATTATTTTAATTTAAAAAGTAATAAAGAAAAAAGTCTATTTCTAGACTTTTTGCTTTATTTAGAGTTTTTATCGATTGCTTTTTTAGCTTGGTCGCAAATAGAACTAAATCCTTGAGAATCAGTTACAGCGATGTCTGCTAACATTTTACGGTTTACTTCTACATTAGCAAGATTTAACCCGTTAATCAATTTAGAATAAGATAATCCATTTAATCTAGCAGCTGCATTTATTCTAGTAATCCATAGTTTGCGAAAATCACGTTTTCTTCTTCTACGATCACGAAATGCATATGCAAGTGAATTCATTACTTGTTCTTTAGCTGTTTTGTATAATAAATGCTTTGCACCATAATAACCTTTAGCTAATTTTAATATTCTTTTATGTCTTCTTCTAGTGGTATATCCACCTTTTACTCTTGGCATTTTTCTTCCTCCTAAACCTTACAAGTACGGTATTTGATGCTTAATTCTCTTTACATCTGATGCGGACACAATTTCAGTAGATCTACCTTGACGATTTTGTTTTGGTGATTTATGGCCCATCAAATGACCGTGGAACGTACTACTTCTTTTTAATTTTCCCGAACCTGTTTTCTTAATTCTTTTTTTGGTTCCCGAATGGGATTTCATTTTTGGCATATTCAAACACTCCTCTGTTATTTTTTCTTAGAACCTAAAGTCATCGTAATATATCTTCCTTCATGCATGATATCTTTTTCTAATTCGCCAACTTCAAAGCACCTGATTTTGAATTTCTCCAAAACTTCCTTACCTTGTAAAACTAGCATTTGACCAGCACGATATGGCAATCGTACGGAAACTTTTAATTTATCGCCTTTTTCAAGAAATTTAATGGCATTTCTTATTTTGGTTTCAAAATCATGTGTATCGATTACTGCAGTTAAGCGTATTTCTTTCAGTTCAACAACTTTTTGATTTTTTCTTGCTTCTCTTGCTTTACGTTGTTGTTCGTAACGAAATTTTGAGTAATCCATTAATTTGCAGACCGGTGGTTTTGCTCCTGGTGCGACCATGACTAAGTCAAGGCCTTCTTGAGAAGCTATATACATTGCTTCTCTGGTTGATTTTACACCAAATTGTGTACCATCAGCACCAATTAACAACACTTCTCTTACACGAATTTCTTCGTTAATTAACGTGTCATCTCTTTTGACCGGTTTACTGTTGTTATATAAAATATTCAACACCTCCATATAATTAAAAAAGTGGATACCAGAATGGCACCCACAATGCTTACAAATCTAAGTTATCCTTAGTAGCTAGCAACCTATTGATTCATCAATCAGGTGAGAAGTGGGTACTTCTTCTTTCTACGGTTTTTTTAACCTCTTACATTATAGTATAATTGCACTATTTTGTCAACAAAAAAACTTACAAATCTTTTTTAGGAATTTTTCGCTTTTCATTTAAATAATTTTCTTTATTTACTTGATAAGCTCTCGCAATTGCAAGAGAACCTTTTGGAACATTTTTATTTAAAGTTGAACCAGCAGCAATCAAAGAATTATCTTCAATACGAATTGGAGCAATTAAGTTTACATTACAACCAATGAACACGTCATCACCAATAAAAGTTTGATATTTATTTACGCCATCGTAATTCACCGTAATGGCACCACATCCAAAATTGACATTAGAACCAAAGGTTGCATCGCCAATATAAGCTAAATGTGATGCTTTTGTATTAACTCCTGTTGAAGATTTCTTCACTTCAACAAAGTTTCCAATTCTGTTTTTAGGGCCAATATTTGCGCCATCACGTAAATGGGCAAATGGACCTATGGTGCTATCTTCTTGTACAACAGAATTGTAAACAAGTGAATGTCTACATACGACTCTTTCGCCAATGATACTTTCATGAATTTCAGTATTAGGACCTATTTGAGCACCTTTTTTTATAACTGAATTTCCAGTAATATAGGTATTAGGGTGAATTAATACATTTTCTTCAATCTTAACATTATGGCCTATTGTTATGGTTTCAGGATTAATCATTGCCACGCCATTTAACATTAATGCTTTATTAATCTTTAATCGCAGTTGTGCTTCAGCAATACTTAAAGCATACAAATCATTTACGCCTAATGCTTTGAAAGATTCTTTTAATAAATAAGACCCAATCAGTTGATTGTTTTTCTTTGAAATGGTAACGATATCTGTTAAATAATATTCATTCTTTGAGTTGTGATTGTCAATTTGTTTTAAAGCATGAAATAAAACATTGTTTTTTACAATATAAATACCAGTATTAATTTCGTTAATCGATTTCTGTGCAGAAGTAGCTTCTTGTTCTTCAATAATAGCTTCAAGTTGACCAAACGTGTTTCTAACAATTCTTCCATATCCTTCAGGGGTAAGCAAGTTTGTCGTAACGATTGTCAAGTCATTCTTTTTTTCGTAGTGTTCTTGAAAAGCTTGTTTGATTACTAAATCATCAATTAAAGGCATATCTCCTGGAAGAATCATCGTATCGCCTTCCATATCAGTAATAAAGTCTTCTGTAACCATCACTGCGTGCCCTGTACCAAGTTGTTCTTCTTGAACAGCATAAGAGACGGTATTACCTAAAATATCTTTAATAACCTCTCTTTTATGGCCTACAACGACAATAATCTCATCTGCGACAAGACTATTGCGGATATTTTCAACAATATAAGCAATCATAGGTTTTCTAAGTAAAGAATAAGCGCATTTTGGTAATTCAGTTTTCATTCGAGTGCCCTTACCTGCAGCTAATATCACAGCATACTTTTTCATTGCAAATGTTCCTCCTTTTGAATCATTAATGATTTAAACGATCGATTATTGATACAATTAATTGAATATAATTGTCTACTTCTTTTTCTGTTTTAGCGCTAACAGAAATTCGAATCAGAGGTTCAGTACCGCTTGCTCGAACTAATATTTTTCCGTCAGACCCTAAAATTTCTTTGATTTCATTTACTTTAAATAAAACTTCTTCATGCTGAACTAAATCTCGATTTACATGATGAAGGTTTACAAGTTTATCTGGATACATTTTAATAGAAGAAGTTATTTCTTGTAAACTTTGATTGGTTTCGAAAAGAATTTTTATTAAAAAGGCAGCATTTAAAACACCATCACCAGTATTTAACAAGATTTTATTGATAATATGGCCAGAGTTTTCACCGCCAAGAATGATGTTATTTTTTTCAAGAGCTTCAAAGATATATTTATCACCAATATTGGTTTGAATTACTTCAATTCCATGTTTTTCAAGAGCTTTAATGATACCAAGATTGCTCATTTTTGTCAATGCAACTTTGTGATGTTTTAATAAATTTTGATTTTCAAGATAAAGAGCCATAACATAAAGCAAATAATCTCCATCGTAAACATTTGAATGTGAATCCACCACGATTAAACGATCTCCATCTCCATCAAAAGAAATTCCAAAATCTAATTGATTTGATTGAACAAATTGGAGAATTGTTTCAATATGAGTGGATCCAACGGATTGATTGATATTTCTTCCATCGGGATGATTTCCAATTAAAAACAGATTATCTGTCATTTGTTGGAAAATAAAAGGAGCGGAAAAAATAGTAGCACCATTTGCTAAATCTAGACCAATTTTAAAGTTTGTTTTCACCAAAACATCATTGAATAATTCTTTGTATAGATTTAATACATCAATAGATTCTAAATCATGGCCCACTTTAGTAGAAAGAGGTAAATCTTTCTTGCCATCTAAAAAAAGTTCGATTACATTTTCTTCTTCTTCAAAAAGTTTTTTTCCTTGTAGAAAGACTTTGATTCCATTATCATGATAAGGATTATGACTTGCGGTTATCATTACTCCAAGACTTTTTTGAATTTGACTAATATAAGAAAGAACTGGAGTTGAAACAATTCCAATGTCTAAAACATCAATACCGCTGATCTTAGCACCCTGTTTAATGGCATCTACTAACATTTCGCCGGATTCTCTTGTATCTCTTCCAATGACAAGAGTCTCAAGTGATAATAATTTTAAACTTCGACCTACACGAAATGCAAGATCAAAATTTAAATAATCATATGCTTTTCCTCTTATTCCATCGGTTCCAAAATAATGACCCATAAAATTCAACTCCTTATTCTACGGTTACTGATTTTGCAAGATTTCTTGGTTTATCAATATCTTTGTTTAAATCTAGTGCAGTATAATAAGCAATCAGTTGAGTTGGAATGACTGTAAGTAAAGGTGAGAACACTTCATATACGTCCATTAAAATAATTTCATCTGTCGGATCGCTTACTTTATTTAATGAAATGACTAATACATTAGCCCCTCTTGAGGTAACTTCTCTTATATTCGATCTTGTGTTATTCTTGATTGCACTTTGAGAAATAATTGCTATAACAGGAATTCCTTCTTCAATTAAAGCGATAGTACCGTGTTTTAATTCTCCAGCCGCAAATCCCTCTGTTTGAATATATGAAATTTCTTTTAGTTTTAAAGCAGCTTCAAGACAAGTATAGTAATCAATTCCTCGTCCAATATAAAAACAATTACGTTTTGTAATATTCTCTTTGATTAAACTGTGAATGTATTCTCGCTTATCAATAATAGCGTCCATTGCAACAGCTACTTTTGATAATTCTGTTTTTAAATCAAACGTCTTTTTTTCAGAAAGAACATAAGAAATAATTGCAAGTAGTGTAACTTGACCAACATAAGCCTTTGTAGAAGCAACTGCTATTTCAGGACCTGCAAATATTTCTAAGAAATGAGTGGCTTCTCTTGCAAGGGTAGATGTAGCAACGTTTGTTATTGTGATAGATGGGTAACCCATCTTTTTAATATTAAGAAGACATGCTCTTAAATCCGCTGTCTCACCAGATTGAGAAATCAGCACGAAAAGAGGATCCTCTACTAAAAGAGGAATATTATAAGCAAATTCACTAGCAATAAATACTTCTGTAGGAATAAATGCTAGATTCTCAAAATAATATTTCCCGATAAAACCTGCATGCATACTAGTTCCTGCAGCTATAATATAGATTCTTTTAGCTCTTTTAAACAAAGAAACAATTTCTTTATCAAGAGAAAAATCATCTTCAACCATATATTTTGACATGATTTTACGAACAACAGAGGGCTGTTCACAAATCTCTTTTAACATATAGTGTGAGTACCCTTGTTTTCCAATTTCCTCTAATACAATATCCATTTTAGTTAAATGAACTTCAACTGGTTTGCCAATGATATCAAACATTTCAAAATGAAATTCGTTGTTTTCTCTTTTCACCACAGTAAATGTTTTGTCTTCAATTGGAAAATAAAAATCGGAGTGACCAACAAGCGCCATAACGTCGCTTGCAAGCGTTATTCCGTCTTCTGCAGTTCCAATTAGAAGAGGGCTTTTGTTTTTAGCTGCATACATTACATTTGGGAAAGAAGTGTCGATAATTAAAAGAGCATAAGATCCTTCAATCAAAGATAATGTTTTTCGAATCGATTCTTCAACCGATAACTCGATGGAAAAATGTTCAATTAAATTTGCAACTACTTCTGTGTCCGTTTCGCTAATGAATTTAATTTCTGGTAAAAATTTAGCCGTCAATTCTTTATAATTCTCAATCACACCATTGTGAACGATAGAAAAACGGTTTGAAAGAGAAAAATGAGGATGAGAATTGGTTTGATTTGGTTTGCCATGAGTCGCCCATCTAGTATGGCCTATCGCCAAATTGTTATTTGCAGAATAATCATAATCAGAAATTAAATGATTAACTCTACCTTTATCTTTATAAAAAACGAATTGATTTGCTTCGTTATCAAAAAAACAAATTCCACAGGAATCATATCCACGATATTCTAATTTTTCTAAACCAGACAATATAACATCTGAGGCTTTATGAACTCCTAAATACCCAACAATTCCACACATATTGTCCTCCATAACTTAACCCATTAAAATTTTATATATATAGATTATATCACTCTTGCCTAGTTCTTTCAAATAGTATTTCTTTTTAAATGAATGAAGACGACAATTAATACACAATATAACAAAAAAAGAAAAATTAAATTAAATTTAATCTTTCTGATTTTTTATTTGTGATAATTAATTGATATCTTTGGATAAATACAAAGCAAATTCAAACACAATGAAGATACATAAAACGATAATATAGTAAAGCATTGAATGCGCTAAATTATATTGATTATTGATATAACTAATATGAGGAAAAACAATCTGAAAAGTTGAAAACAATTTTTGAGTTTGAAGAGAATCAAAACTAGAAATGGCTTCAATTAACCAAAAAAGAAGAATCGGGATAATCCCTGTAAATATATGATGAATTAAGTACATTAAATAGACTTGTAGCAAACCAAATAGGCTAGCTTGAATAAATACCATCCAAAAAAGAGAAAAAATTTGATTCCAATCCATAAAAAAGGGTGTTAGTACTTCTCCAATGATTAAAAACAGAAAAAATTGATTTAAAATAAAGATAAAATTTATAATCATTAAAGCGATTTGTTTGCTAACAACATAATTAAGTTTAGCTTTTTTGGAATCAACAATATAAAATGCAAAACGATTTGTTTGCTGTGAAAAAGCATTCAAATGCAAGAAAACACTAAATAAAATTGAAATAAGAGTTATGATTAAAATTGACTCCTGATAGTAATTTAAGGCGTATTCTGTTCTACTTGCATCTAAAACAGTGTAACCCATTTCGAAATTGCTATTATACAGTAAAACGATAAAAACAATTAAAGAAAAAAAGAGAATTAGAAATAAAGAAATTCGATTAATCAAATAATATAAATGCAATTTAATTAATGAATTCATCCTTTAGACACCCATTTTCTATATGATAAATTCTTTTTTTTCTCACTTTAAATTTCTCTGGTTGATGCGTCGAAATAATGATTAAAGAATCTTTGCATCTTTCTTTAATCATAGAAAGAATTTTTTCTTGAGAAACTAAATCAAGAGAGACTAAAGGTTCATCTAGCAAAATAATTCTTGGTTGATGAATGAACGCTTGCATCAAATTAACTTTTTGCTTCATTCCATTTGATAATTTTCCGATTAAACGGGATTCCTCTTGCAAAAGATCGAAGATTAACAAATACTTCTTCATTGTTTCTTTTAAATAGACAATTTCAAGATTTTTTACCCTACCAATGCTAACTAAAAAATCTTGAATGGTCATAAAGGAAGGCATCACATACTCTTCGGGTGCGTATCCGATTTTGTAAGTATTTTTTTTAATGATTCCATCATATTTTATTAAACCCATTATACACTTAAGCAAAGTGGATTTACCGCTACCGTTAGGACCAACAAGCAAATTTAAATATCCCGCTTCAAAGGTTGTTGAGATATTTGAAATTCCTAATTTATTAAAATATTTTTTACTTACATTTTCAATAATGATATTCAATTCTTTTGATATCACTAGGCGAAACCTCCGAAAATGAATTTTTATGATAAAACAGAAAATCATCCATGACATAGACATACTCATTTCCTAAATACATGTATGTAATAATTAAAGGAAATCTAGATATGTGCAAAAGCGTAGATTTGTATAACAATGGAATAAATATTAACTTAGAAGAATTTAAAACGATAGAAGACGATTGACTTATAAATTCTTCTGTAATATTTGAATAATCACTTAAAAGTATAATTTCATCTATCTTAGAAAAAGCATCAATTGTCTGATCTAAAAAGACAATATGCTCTAAATCCAAATGAATTGATATTACATTGCATTCTATTTTCTTGATTTCAATAATTCCAGGTGAGATTGCTTCCAAATTTAGGACGATTCCCATCAGATATTCTACTTGTTCTATCTCATTAAATACTCCATATAATCTTTGAATATCTAAATGCATGAAATTCGATACCTCATCAAACAATAAATTGACGTTTCCTATTTCCAAAGTGACAAGGACATCATTGGAATAATAGATATTTAGAGAAGCATTTTCGAACTCAAAAGATGCGTTTTCTGAATACAACTGTTCAAAGGATAGATTAAATTGATAAGTAGTATAATTTTTGTTTTCATAAGTAACGATTTCATTTGTGTCGACGATTGAAAACAATTTTACCGTTATCAATTCAAATTCATCCACGAGTTCACAATTTTCAACATTTTGAATATCTGTAAAAAAACTATTTGTTTGATCGAAATAAATGAAAACATCAAACAATTCTTCCTGACTTGTAATGACTCTAGAATGTTGTTCTTTTAGTGAAAGAATTGATACAGAAGTGGCTTCTTGTTTATGAGTAATAAATAGTGTGACAGAAAAAAGGATATAACTAATTAGAAGTAAAAAAACAACTTTTTTCATTTATATTTTTTCTTTTACAATTTCATAGTATTCTGTTGTAATGGTAAAAGTTTCCCAGCCTCCTTTTTTTGTTTGAATCCAAAAGAAATAATATTTTCCAACGCCATTATTTACTTCTCCTTTTCCT
This sequence comes from Bacillota bacterium, assembly GCA_018818595.1. Lineage (NCBI taxonomy): Bacteria > Bacillati > Bacillota > Bacillota bacterium. Next base: position 34,869 of record JAHIRM010000002.1, on the reverse strand, counting down.
CTTGTAATAATGGAAACGTATGTTCCCGGATCCACAATGATTTTAAACTCATAATTTTCAGAAGTCGTAGATGTTTTGGAGTAAGAAATAGAAGCTTTTATGTCTGCATCAAGAGATCCTTTGAATTTTTTGATATCACCTTTTATACTAATATCCATCGATCCTGACACACTAATTTGGTACTTCGTTTCTTCTTTTGAAGTTAACGTAATATCATGTTTAATGGTGCTATATCCGTTGTTATATATTTTTAATTTTGTTTCTGAAACGAATTCAACTTTTTCATTCAAATTTACTACTTCAATCTTCCAACCCATAAATTTTTTCTTTGTGATTTCTTTTAAATAATTGGTGTATTCTTTCTCACTGAATTCTTTTAAAAGAGTAGCAGTATCTTCTTCAAAGATAATCTCTTGATAACTTAAATATTCTTCTGCTTTCACAATAAAGATCATTTGTGAAAGCAACATAGTAAAACAAATCCCTAATAAAATTATTTTTTTCATAAAAAAACCTCCTTTGCTTTCGTAAACATATTACGACAAAGGAGGTTATATTCTTTATAAATTACAAATTGAAAGGATTTTTTTCAAAATAAGCCAATGTATCTTGATACCCAGAGTTAAAAGTGATTTCTGATTGTAGGGGATCAAAGTTTAAAATTCCACCTAAGCCCTTACCATGTTTGATTTCGATAAAATGAATTCCAGGATATTTAGACTTATCGAGAAAATAAATGCGATTTAAATGAATAATGATTACCGTATCACAGTCTGAATCAATTAAAGGTCTAACGGGAACGTTGTCATAAAGTCCCCCATCAAAATATTGTTTTTCTCCAACTTTTAATGGAGGAAAGATAATGGGTATCGAACAAGAAGCTAATATTTGTTTAATGATGTTTTTTTCAGATTGCTCATGCAAAGGACTATATATCACATGAGTGTCTTTCTTGATGTAATGACTATAAGACGATTTCAACAAACCAAAGATTCCTTCATTAACTTGTCCACCCTCAGATAATGTCACAAAAACAGATTGTTTTTTAAGTTTTTTTAAATCTAGATTTTGTTTTAATAATTCTTCTAATGGTTTAATCTCATAAGCTCCTTTTGCTGCAAATTCCAAACGTTCTTTCACAAGTCTTTTAAAGAGATTTTGTGTAGATTTTAATTGATCAGGAGAAACGCTTAACCATAAATTCTTTACTTCACTTGGAGTTTTGGTAGAAAGTAAAGAACAATTTACTGCACCAATGCTTGTTCCTGAAAACACAGATACTTTAGATAAGATGCCTAATTCTTCGAGTGCTTTCGCAGCACCTACTTGATAGGCTCCTCTTGAGCCGCCTCCAGTTAAACAAAGTCCAATTTTATTCATAGAGAAATCTCCTTATCTTAATAATTTCTTGGCAAGTCTTGCATAAATACTTTTTGTATGGTTCCACCACCAAGACAAATCTCTTTATCATAAAAAACCGCTGCTTGACCAGGAGTAACAGCTCGTACTAAGTCAGGGTATGATACTTTAATTGTTGTGGAATCGATAAATAAAATACGAACAGGTGTATCTTGTTGACGATATCTAAATTTAGCACTACATTCAAATTGATGAGGCATTTTCTTTTTTGAAAACCAATTGACATCTTCTACAATACAACTATCCGAATATAACATAGGATGATTGAGGCCTTGACCCACGTATAATTCGTTTTTTTCAAGATCTTTTCCAATTACAAACCAAGGATTATTTTCATATTTTTGATTTCCACCGATTCTTAATCCTTTTCTTTGGCCAATGGTATAATACATTAATCCATCATGATTTCCAAGAATCGTACCATCATCGGCTATAATTTTACCAGGTTTAGCAGGTAAATAATTACTTAAGAATAAAGAAAAATTTCTTTCTCCAATAAAACAAATTCCAGTAGAGTCCTTTTTTTTCGCTGTAACCAAATGATGTTTTAATGCAATCTCACGAACTTCTTTTTTTAACATATGGCCAATGGGAAACAATGTTTTTGCAATTTGTGATTGATTTAATTGACAAAGGAAATACGTTTGGTCCTTATTGTCATCTACCCCTCTTAGAAGCAACGTCTCACCGTTTTCTTCTCTTGTTCTAGCATAATGACCCATTGCTATGAAATCGGCTCCTAAGTCATTTGCCACATCAAGAAAGGCTTTAAATTTAATGTATTTATTGCATAAAATATCTGGATTTGGGGTTCTCCCTCTTTTATACTCATCTAAAAAATAAGTAAAAACATTATCCCAATATTCTTTGATAAAGTCATGGCGATGCAAAGGAATATTTAATTTTTCTGCTACAGCTACTGCATCTAAATAATCTTCTTCTTGAGGACAGATGTTTTGATTAATATCTGGATTTCCAAGAAGGTCTTGATTCATTGCCGAATCCCAATTTCGCATAAAAAGAGCTTCAACTTCATAGCCTTGTTCTTTTAAAAGTAAAGCGGCAACGCTTGAATCCACGCCACCACTAAGTCCAATAATTACTTTTGGCATATAATCACCTATCTTTTTACATCTGAAGGTAAACGATAATCACTCCGAGGAGAAAGAGCATAATCGAGAACTTTGGGGGAATCTGGGCTTGCTTGTCGTTTAAATTGTTGTGAATAGAAACGTTGAAAGAAATGAGTCGTGTAGTTTAAAGATGAAGTATCATCTAATTGGAAAACGATTTTTAATAAGAATTGAATTCTGGCTTCATCGTCACCACAAATTAAAAATCGATACAAAATAAAATCATTAATTTCATATTTGCCAATTAAAGACTCTGTTGTTTGATTTGTCTTTAATTCGGGAGTAATCGGTGTGTCTAAAATATCATATAAACAATCTTTTATGCTAGAATCAAAAACTCTATCGGCATAACTTTTTATCATAAAGCGGACCAAAGTTTTAGGAATTCCACCATTTACATTGTACATGCTCATTTGATCGCCATTGTATGTAGACCAACCCAATGCAATTTCAGATAAATCTCCAGTACCTAAAACAATTCCTTGATATTTATTTGCAAGATTCATTAGAACCATTGTTCTAGCTCTTGCTTGTGTATTCTCATAGGTCACGTCTTCAGTGACACCATCGTGATCGATTAAATTTAAATGATCTAACACATGATTTTTCAAATCGATTTCTAAAGCCGTAACACCAAGAAGTTTCATTAATTTATTGGCGTTTTTATTGGTGCGATCACTTGTAGCTAAAGCGGGCATTGTAACAGCTATAACACCTTTTAAATCTAAATGCAGTGCATCAAAAACACGGCATGCAATTAAAAGAGCTAAAGAAGAATCTAGCCCTCCCGAGACACCAATGATAATATGACTTAATTGTAAATGTTTCATTCTTTTTGCTAATCCATATTCTTGAATAGAAGAAATTTTATTAAAATCATTGATGAGATTCGTTTTTGGCACAAAAGGTAAAGGATTAAGAGGTTGACTAAATTGATACGATTTTGATTCTATTAAAGTAAAAGGCACATTTTGATAAACATATCGATACTTTAAAATTGAATCTCTAAAAGAAGAATTGTTTCTTCTATCGTATCCAAGACGTAGTAAATCAAGATCTGCGTAAACCATTTCTGTTTCTAAAGAGAAACGCTCTGTCTCAACCACTAAATTACCATTACAAGCGACAATGTTATGTCCTGAAAATACTGTTTCACTTGAAGATTCAGAAGCTCCTGCAGAGCAATAAACGTAAATACCACAGTTTTTACGAGAATGTTCTAAAACAGCATTTTTCCGAATTTGGTCTTTTCCAAGTGTTTCATTTGAAGCACTAATATTGATAATTACATTTGCTCCATTAACACTTAGTAAATTCCCAGGAGTAATGGTTGCCCACATATCTTCACAAATTTCAATGCCAAAATGAATATCTTCAAACGAAAATATTAAATTTCCAAAAGGAATTACTTGATTTAAAATGGTTACTTTCTTAATATGTTCTACTACATCAAAACCGGTTTTAAACCATCTTTTTTCATAATATTCTTTTGTGTTAGGAAGATAAAATTTAGGAACCATTCCCAAGATTTTTTTACCTTGAAAAACAAGAGCGACGTTTAGAACCATTTCTTCAACGATAAAAGGCATTCCACATACAACGATTCCTTCAAATGGATTATGTTCAATTAGGTAAGATAATGCTGATAAAACGTCATCAAAAAGAGCTTTTTGAAAAAATAGGTCATTGCAAGTGTAAGCACTAATTCCAAGTTCGGGAAATACGGCAATGGCGCTTTGATTTTTCTCTAAAGCTTTTACCATTTCTATCACATTAAAAAGCGGGTTTCCAACCTCTAATTGTGGAGATATCAAACTAATTTTAACGAATCCGTTTTTAATCATAATTTAGCCTCTATAAAGTCCTTGGATTTGGATGTATTGATAAATTTCTTTTGTAACAATTTTTTGGTCAAATGTTTCACGAAAAGCAGTCGATGAGATATCCAAATTAAAGTCCGGTAATAGGACAAATCTCGAAGAATATTCTTTTAAAAACAAATCATTTTGAATATAATTTTTCATATCGGTAAGGCTTCGATTAATCACAATAAATTTAAAATCCGTTAATAAAGCTTTTGCATTAATCCATTTATGGATTTTAATTAAGTTATCGGCACCAATGATAAAACTTAATTCTTGATTAGGGTACTTTTCTTGTATGCGAAGTAAACTTTGATACGTTCCTATATAATCCGAATCGTCAAATTCAAGCGTTGAAATAGATGAATTTGGCAAATCTTTTATTAATAAATTTAACATTTGTAATCGATGGAAGTTACTAGCAAGAGAGCGTTTCGTATACAAACTACTAACTGGTAAAAAAACGAATTCTGTAAATGGAATAAATTTTAGGACATGGTAGTATATTTCTTTATGAGCAATCGTAGGAGGGTTGAATGCACCACCAAAAATTACAATCACTTTCATCACTCCTTTTTCTGTTATCTATTCTATCTATATTTTACCATAGAAATAGGTTAAATAAAAGCAAATATCAATTTTATCATTTCTAAAGATATGGTATAATATTTTAGGGTGATAAAATGAAAGAAACAATAAATTATATCTTAAATTTTGCAAAAGAAATTCTTGAAATACCTTCTCCTAGTGGATACTGTCAAACAGTTATCTCTCGAATTGAACAAGAAGCTATCACATTAGGATTTTATATCGAAAAATCTAAAAAAGGAAATGCCATCATTACGATTCCTGGTAAAACAAATTATATGCTTGGACTTTCGGGACACGTTGATACGCTAGGAGCCATGGTCAAGAGTATTACAAGTGATGGAAATCTTAAATTCACAACCATTGGTGGACCAATTTGGCCGACTTTAGATGGAGAGTACTGCACAGTTCACACAAGAGATCATTTAGAATACACAGGAACATTCTTGTCGACTTCTCCTTCTGTTCACGTTTACAAAGATGCTTCATCAAAAGATAGAACTCCTGAAACAATGATTGTACGAATTGACGAAGTTGTTCATACGAAAGAAGATGTATTAAAACTTGGAATTCAAGCAGGAGATTATATCTTTTTTGATCCAAAAACAACCATTACGGATTCTGGTTTTATAAAAAGTCGATTTTTAGATGATAAAATGAGTGTTGCTATTTTATTTGGATTGCTTAAATATATTAAGAGCAATCATCTCAAGCTCAACCCTACCATTAAAATTATCATTTCTACTTATGAAGAAGTCGGACATGGTGCATCGAATCTTCCCTTACTAGATGAACTTATCGCTGTTGATATGGGGTGCATTGGAGATGACCTTTCTTGTACAGAAGAAATGGTTTCGATTTGTTGTAAAGATTCTTCTGGTCCTTATGATTATCAAATCACATCAGATCTTGTATCCCTTGCAAAAAAAGGAAACCTTCAATATGCTACGGATATCTATCCGTTTTACGGAAGTGATGTATCCGCAGCACTAAGAGGCGGTCAAGACATAAAGGGCGGTTTAATTGGACCTGGAGTGCATGCATCTCATGGTATGGAAAGAACACACCAATCTGCAGTTGAAAACACCCTTAAACTACTACTTGCGTACATTCAAAAATAAAATAATCGTTTTTCCTCTTGTCAAAATAAAAATCTTCTTTTATAATGAATATAGTTTAAAATTTAACAGGAGGGTACAATGAAAAAAGTTTATAATGTTTTAGGTCAATTATTTGGGTTCTTAACGATTGCACTTTATGCATTCTTATTTGCGAACACTATTTTTAATTTCAATGTCGATGGATCAATTTTAGGAATTCTTGAAACAGTGAAAACATACGCAATATTTGTTGTTTGTGGATTAGCTGGACTTGAATTTGTAACAGGTAAAAAATTGCTTGCTTTAATCTATTTTATTTTATTAGCTTTCGTAGTAATCTTTAGCTTCTTCCCTGAAGTAAGAGATCAAATCGTTAATATCGTAACTACAATCTAAAAAAAATGCAAGCTTTCGAGCTTGCTTTTTTTTTGGAAGGATACCTTTAATTTAAAAAAATTAAAGGACTCTTTTTAAAAATTCTTTGGTTCTATCTTCTTTCGGATTTGAAAAGATAATATCTGGTGTATTTTCTTCTAAAACAATCCCTTGATCCATGAAGATTACTTGACTTGCGACATCTTTTGCAAATCCCATTTCATGTGTAACAACAATCATTGTCATTCCTTTTATAGCTAAGTCTTTCATAACCTCTAATACTTCTCCTACCATTTCAGGATCTAAAGCAGATGTTGGCTCATCAAAAAGCATAATTTTCGGATTCATCGCTAATGCTCTTGCAATGGCTACTCTTTGTTTTTGTCCTCCTGAAAGAGATTTTGGATTTTGATAGGCAAAATCTTTCATACCGACTTGTTCTAAATAGATCATTGCTTTATCGAACGCTTGAATTTTATTTTTTTTCATTACTTTTATTAAAGAAATCATTACATTTTCTATCACATTAAGATTTTGAAATAAATTAAACGATTGAAAAACCATTCCTATTTTTGTTCTTAACAGATTGATATCTACAGAATTCTCAAGTAAATTTGTGTTTTCAAACCAAATTTCACCTAGATTTGGTTCTTCAAGTAAATTAATGCATCTTAACAATGTCGATTTTCCAGAACCACTTGATCCAATAATACAAACAACTTCGCCTTCATTAATGGTTAGGTTAATTCCTTTTAAAACATTATTGGTTCCAAAGGATTTTTCTAAGTTTTTTATCTCTATAATTTTATTCATATTCACCTCTTAATTGGAACTTGTCAATTCTTTGATTGGCATATCCAATTTTTTTTCTATGGTTTGCAGTATTTTTGTAACAAAGTAAGTTAGAAATAAATAGATTAATGCCACAACAAAATAGGCCTCTAGCTGTCGGTAATGCATTCCTGCAATTCGCCTCGTTTGATTAAACAACTCAAAAATACCAATAACGGATAAAACGGATGTATCTTTAATATTAATTACGAATTCATTTCCAATTGCTGGCATGGAATTTTTAATTGCTTGTGGAAATACAATATACCGCATGGTTTGTATGTTTGTAAAGCCTAAACTTCTAGCCGCTTCAATTTGGCCCAAATCGACGGAAGTAATTCCACCTCTTAAAATTTCTGCAATGTAAGCTGCTGTGTTAATGGATACCACGAATAATCCGCAAACCATTGCGTTTCCAAACAAACCTAATCCATACCAAAAAAAGGATGCTTGAACAATCATAGGTGTTCCTCTGAAAATTGTAATGTATATCTTACTAAATCTATTAACTACTTTTTTACCAACTATTGTCATTTTTGAGTCCCTAGAATGAGGCGTTTGAGTTCGCATAAATACTAAAAACAATGCAAAAACAAAGCCAATAATCGTTCCAATTAAAGATAACCCAAGCGTTGTGAGGACACCTTCTAAAAACAAGGATAGATACCTAACAAATGTAAAGACTACTCCTCCCCAAAAATCATCGGGAATAACAGGAGAGATTCCTCCAATATAAGTTTTTGTAATTTCTAAACCATCGTAAGATAAAATGGCTTGAAGTTCAAACGTTTCATTTCCTTGAAAAACAGTAGGAAATGAAACGATAGAGGCATAATAAACATCGATTTCTGTAGGACCTGTAATGGTTTGAATTATAATCGAAGATGTTTCGTCACAAATGAGAATTCTACTGGTATTTATTTGCCACTCAATTAAAACATCTCCATATTTTGAAGGAAGTAAAAAGTCAGTAGATATTTGAGATAATTTTGCAGAAGTAACATTCTGATAATAAAAAGAGCTATATATCACAAGATTTTCGCTTGCATCATCTAAAACATCCGATGAATTACCTATCAATTGAAAAGAAGACAGTGTTTCCTCTTTTGCAAAAAGCGAAAAACTGTCAGGTAGCACTAAATTCAGCATTGTAAACACTGTTATAAATACAAGTAATTTTTTAAATAATGGTACATATTTTTTCACAAATATCTTCTCCTTGAAGAACAAAAGAGAGATAGTTCTCTCTTTTGAATTTTACATGATTTAAGGTTGTCTATCAATAGCTGCTATCATCCAAACTTCTCTCTGTTCTATAGAAATCGACGCGAGAATTTCATTAATTCGTTCTAAAAGAAGTACATCACCTTGTCTTAATGCAATGGCAACTGCACTATCTTCATAACTAACATCAAATCCATTATCTGATGTAAATTCAATATACATCAGATCAGAATTCGCCTCACAAACAGCGATAGCTACAGGTAACTCTAGAATCGTTGCATCAATGGTTCCTGTTTTGATTGCGGTAATGATGGTTGGAACATCGGTTAATGGATTCTCATGAACTGCATTTGTCATTTGATCAATTAAACTATCATAGATTGTTGATAATTGACCAACAATCGTTGCGTCTTCAAAATCGTCTATTGATGTAGCAGTGTTATAGATGGAATCACTTCTTAAAACAACCACATGAGTAGAATGGTAATATTCATTGGTAAAACTTACTGTTTGAGCTCTATCGGAAGTTGGACTCATACCAGCTATAATTAGATCGATTTGACCAGAATCGGCAAGAGATGCAATTAATCCATCCCATTCGATGGCTTTTAATACTAAATTTACATTTAATTCACTTGCAATTGCTAATGCAACTTGCACATCATAACCATCACAATAATTTTGTGATCCATCGATTTGAACAGCAATCACAGACGCGTTGCTCTCTTCTACAGTCCAATTAAACGGGGCATATTGACATTCTAAACCAACAACAATTTCTTGTTGATCAAGAATGTAGTTGTAGTTATCTTGATCCACTTGAATACCACTTGCATTTTGACATCCTACCAATACTGTAAAACTTAAAATAATTAATAAAATCATCATTGCTCTTTTCATTCTAATTTCTCCTCTATCTGATTTTTTAACAAAAAAAAGAAGCGTCATATCAGACGCTTCAAATCAAATAATTAGAAACTATTTGTTTGGTTATAGCGCCTCTATCTTTCTAAATGAAGATAGGAGTGTTATAGGTGTTTCCTATAACCCCATGAAAAAATATGTCTACTTTTTCATTCGGCGTTGATTACCTTTCAATTGCTTCATCACCTACCGGCACCACAACTTACTCATTTACAACGCTACCTCTAAACTAATATGAAGTTTTTTTGCTTGTCCCCAATTATAAAGGATTAAATCGATTTGTCAATACAATAAGTTTGTTTTTTTTCAATCATGGTAATGAAAACGTTTTAGTAAAGGAATACTCTATGAACTGTGGTAATTCTCGATTAAATTTAAAGAGTATTCTGCTTTTGTCGTAAAGTACCATGATGCATTTCGTTCATGAAACACTTGGTTTCCAAGATGATTTTCTGAAACTAAAATGGATTCGTATAATTCTTTTGCATCAAGAAATTCAAGGTAAAAGATATCATAACGAAACACATCTTGAATAAACTCTTCTAAATATTGAAGATAAAGTTGATTATAAACAGGGATAGCTAACAAATTATTAATTAGAATTGCGGTTTCATCTGTTGCGGAATATAAGTCGTAATAAACTCCATAATTTCCAGATAAATCTTGATGTTTTCCAAACCCAAGTGAACTATCAAGATCAAAAGGGATAAAAGATACTTGATTGGTATACACATCAAAATATAGATAAAAATTATTATAGTTATATCTGTAATCATCAGTATTTCCAATTAAAAATCCCATAGCTAGTGTTCTGATAAACATATCAACGTCAAGTAAAGAAGTAAAATGATTTTCATAATAAGAAAAATTGTTGATTCCTTCAATAAAATTTGTAAGGTCGTTAAAGATTTTTCTTGTTCCATCTAAAGAATTGTTTTTTAAAGAGTAAGTAAAACGAACATTGTCTTCGTTTTCATCGATTCCAATTAATCCATCAAAATTTAAATCTAAAGTAGCAGGTTCCATTACATCAGTTGCTTTATATAAATCGCCATATTCACCTATTAAATTCCCATCAAAATTCTTTTTTATAAATTCTTGATCTATGGGTTCAATAATGGTATAAAAACCAAAAGGAATTAATTCTTCTCCTATTTGAAAATAAACAAGTCCATAACTGGCGTTCGAAACCGTTACTCCTGCCTGTTCATATAAATAATAGGCAAAAGCTTCCGAAATCATTGCTTCATCGTATTGACTATCAAAAGATTTGCAATATTCAAAATTTAATTGGTCAACATTAAAAACTTCTCTTGAGTTTAAAACAGCGTATTCATTTGAATGATTGTCATAGTCAAATGTTGCATCAAATTGAAGTTGAAAGGATGTTTGATGATAATTTTTTCTTTCCATCCAATCATAAGTTAAAGGTAAATTTCTAGAAGTATTACTTTTGGTTCTAAATCCAACCTCGTTTACAGTAAAGGAATTGCCTAAACCATCGGAATATTTCATGGTTATTTTATGCATTGAATTATCTTGATAAGTTCCATATTGATCAAAGTAATCTTGCATAGAGGATAATAATTCTTGAAAAATAATTTCTGAAAATTCAATTGTAATGGATTTAAAGTTTCCATTATCAAATAGATTTTTATAGTCCGTTTTTTGTTTTCGATTCACTGTTAAATCGGATATTGAAGTAATATCTTGATTTGCATGAATCAGTTGGTAATATGTTATACCAAAAATGGAAGTTATAAGTAAAAACATTAAAAGTATTCTTTTAAGGGTTAGAAAACTCATACGTTATCACTCCTAAGGATTTAAATAAAAGTTTGCTCTTTCAATGGCATAACTACTTTTTTGTTGATAATAGTCGCTGACAGACATCCATCTTTCTGTAGTAGAAAAGTAAGAAACTCCTAAATGATTTTGATTTAATAATTCAACTTCATAAAGACTTTTCGCCATTAAAAATTCCGCTTCATAAAACGAAGACTGAAAGATTCCAGTTTCTTGGTTGGCATATTCTAGTAAATAGTTTAAGTATTGATTTCGATATGTTTCAAAACTTAAAATATTGGTAGAAAGTGGTAAATCATTGATATCTCCTAAGTAACTTTGTGCATAAGGATAATTCAAAACATCTAAATCAAGTCCGTGATTACCGTATGGATCCCAGCCATAACCTAAAGATTGGTCCATGTCAAACGGAATATATACAGCTTTTCCCTCATAAAAATACAAATAATAATTATTGGCATCACTTCTATAGTCATCGGGACTTCCAATTAAAAATCCAATTGCAAAGGCTTTTAATAAAGAATCAATATCTAAACTAGATTCTAAGATGTTTTGATAATTCTCTGCAGATGTATCATTTAGTTTAGTTACAAATGTTGTAAAAGAGCTAAAATTAGAGGTTTCCTTATTTGTCTTTAATTGATAACTTTTTCGGTATCCATCATTATAATCTGAAACTCCCAAACTGTCTTGTAAATAGTTTGTTTTCAAAGTAGCAGGTTGAGCACCTTGCCAAACGCATTTATATAAATCACCAATGGTTCCATCTTGATTTGTATCAAAAGTACGTTTAATTAATTCAGAATCAATTGGTTCTTGAATTAAATAAAGGCCATATGCAATTAATTCATCTTCAATTTGAAAATATACGACTCCAAGTGAAGTGTTAGAAGTAATAATTCCTGCACTTTTATATAAGTCATAAGCTACAAGTTCGGTTACAACACCAGAATCTTGTGGATTAATTCGTTTAAAATTTAATTGTTCTAAATCAAAAACTTCCCGGTCTTGTAATGCTTTCCACTCAGTAGAATTTTCAAGATAATCAAACGTTGCATCAAATTCCAATTGAAAGGATACTTGTTGGTAGCCAATAATCTCACCAAATTCATCTTTTATAACTGGTAAAACACGAGAAAAAATATTTCCTTTGGTTCGAAAACCAACTTCATAATACGTTTCTTGATTTCCATATCCATCTTCATAGTAAAGATCAACTTCTTGAATAGTATTGTCTCTATAACTACCATATAGATCGTTATAATTTTCCATATCATCGATTAATTTAAGAAAGTTATCACGTGAAAATGTGATAACAAATTTTTTATAGATTGTATTGTCAAATAATTGACTGTAGGCTAAAGCATCGGCGGTTTCAGTTGTAATAGTGCTTGAGGTGGTAGATGTAGTTGAATCACCTGTAATTTTCGTATCTGAAATAGTATTAAAATTACATCCTACTAGCAATAAAAACAGTATCAACGTAAAGAACACAAATGTTTTTTTAATCATTGAATTATGCTCCGTTTTTTTTCATGAAATGGGTAAAACTTTCAGGTAAATCAAGTTCTACTTCAACTAATTGATCTTTGATAGGATGATGGAAAGATATTTTATAACTAAATAAAAGCATTTGTTCTACTTGATAACGTTTTTGATTGTACAAATCATCTCCAACGATTGGATAACTAAAATGAGAAAAATGAACTCGGATTTGATGAGTTTTTCCTGTTTCAATTAAAACTTTTACGAGCGAATACCCTTTAAATTCTTTAATAACTTGGTAATTTGTTACACAATCTTCACCGTTTAAAACTACTTCTCTTTTTATTGAGCCATCAACCCGATTTATAGGTAAATCGATACAATTTTTCTTTGCATCTAAGATGCCATCTAAAATAGCATAATATTCACGGTTAATAGTCGAATCTGTTTTTTCACTAAATAAAAATTTAATAAATCGATTTTTAGCTATCATAACCAGTCCAGATGTTTCTTTGTCTAAACGATTTACTAGATATATTTTGCTATTAATTTTATTCTTTTCATAATAGTAATTGATTCCATTTGCTAAAGTTCCTTCAGGATGTGCTTTTGAAACCATAATTTGCATATCTGCTGGTTTATTTACAATCAAAACATATTCATCTTCATATAAAATATTCAAAGGAATGTTTTGTTTTACAATGGTTTTGTCAATTTGTTCATCCAAAATCATAATCCGTAAAGTATCGCCTTTTTTAATTGTATCATTTTTAGTTTTTAAATCATGATTAATCATGATTTGAGAAATTCCATTTTCTATTTGAACTAACTTTAAAGGAATATTATTTTCATGCATAAATCTAGTAATTGTTTCCGGTTTTTTAATTTTGTAAATGAGTTCCATTTGCACCACTTCCTTGTTGATAATTATAACATAAAAAGAGATTAATCGCAAAACTAATCTCTCTTCTTTGTAAAAACAATTCTTATATTAAATTTTCAGGATTTAACCCTTGAAGTTCCGAAATAACAAATCTTCCATTTTTGCGAATTAATCGATCATCAAAATAGATTTCACCACCGCCATACTCTTCAGTTTGAAGCATGACTAAATCCCAATGAATTGCAGAATCATTTCCATTTGGGGCTTCTTCATAGCATCTTCCAGGAGTAAAGTGAATGGATCCTGCAATCTTCTCATCAAACAATATATCTCCCATCGGTTTTGTTACCAAAGGATTAACGCCAATTGCAAATTCTCCTACATATCTTGCGCCTTCATCAGTATTAAAAATAGATTCCAATAATTCTAGTTCTTGATCTGCAGTTGCGTGGATAATTTTTCCGTTTTCAAAGGTTAATTTTACGTTTGTAAATACAGAACCTCTTTGAGGAGAGGGAGCATTATATGCTATGGTTCCATTCACAGAATTTTTAACTGGAGCAGTAAAAATCTCTCCGTCAGGAATGTTATAGTTTCCTGCACAAGGAATAGCTGTCATTCCTTTTATTGAAAAAGATAAATCAGTATTTTTTCCAACAATTCTTACTTTATCCGTTTTCTCCATCAATTCTTTTAATGGAATAAAGGCTTCATTCATTTTCGAATAATCGACACTTGAAACATCGATGATAAAATCAAAATATTTTTCAAAACTCATTTTTGCTTTATGGCTTGCGCCTTCAGTTGGATAATTTAGTAAAACCCATTTTTTTCCTAAACGTTTTGGAGTCAAAGGATTCATTTTTTTTGAATAATTTAATTTAATTTCCATAGGTACATCTTGTGATGTATAATCAGATTCTGTTGCGATGATATGGATAATACAATCGATATCATCTAATTTATGATCCAACCATCTGTAACTTCTATCAAAAGATTTTTCAGTGCTTGAAAATAATAGTTCTCTTGAAATTTCATCATCTGAAAGTTCGACAATTGGATTTCCTTTTTTGGATCTAATTTCTTTCAATAAAGCCAGAATTAAAGGTTTTGCTTTAATAGAAGAATAAATCATAACGGTTTCGTTTTCTTGCATTTGAACGGAATAGTTTACTAAAGTACTTGCGAGTTTTTCTAAGCGTGGATCTTTTAACATGTTTATTGCTCCTTCATCTCTAAAAAATTTTTATACCACTGTGAAATGTATTCAGGTAAAAACGGTTCTTTGTGTGTGTGAATTCGATTTTTTAAATCATCTAGTTCTGCTTCTAAAATTTCACATATCGTTTTAGGGTATTGCATCAAACATTGATGTTTCTTGTACTCGTTTCGGTCAAGGACAGTTAAAGAACCATCAGCTAAAACTCGAACATCAAGATCATAATCAATATATTTTAAAGCTTCTTCATCATACAAAATTGGAGAACTTAAATTACAATAATACGATATCCCTGTAGGCTTAATAATTCCAATGACGTTGTACCAATGATCTTTAAAAAAATACGAAACGGAAGGTTCTTTGGTATACCAAAACCTTCCGTTTGATTCAATTACTTTTGTTCTTTTATTTGCGACAACGATAAATTCATCATTTTCAGTTAATATAGTTGCTTTTTCCCAAATTCGATGGAGAGAATGATCGTGTTTGTAACTTTGAAGCATGACTTTGCTACCGACTGATAATTTCATAAATATCATTCCTTTATGAATAACTTACTTATTATTATAACAGATTTTTTTCTGAAACAAGCAAAATATTAAGTCTTATTCTTATTTAACAAAAACGAATGGTTTGTTTTGCAAACAAACCATTCGTTAATATATAAAATATATTTATAAGACATTTGTTTTGTCTTTATTATTTTTCCAACCAATCTGGGCCTTTTAAAGAAATTGGTTCTTCTTGAAACAAATTATCATATTTTCTTTGACGTAACGCTTCATACAAAATTGTACACACAACATTTGATAGATTTAAACTGCGAATCTTGTCGTTCATTGGTAGTCGAAGGCAATTTTCTAAATTAGATCGTAATATTTCTTTTGGAATTCCTGTCGATTCTCTTCCGAAAATCAAATAATAATCTTCGTCTTCTTTGGAAAAATCAAATTGATCAGGCGATTTTTTCCCATATCTTGTAGAAAAAACATAGATTCCTTGGTTTTGAGTTTTAAAATCGTTCCAATCTTTATAAACAAGATAGGTGACATTATCTAAATAGTTTACACCACTTCGTTTTAAATATTTAGGATCTAATTTAAATCCAATTGGTTCAATAATATGAAGGCGAGTATTGGTTCCTGCGCACGTACGCATGATATTACCCGTATTTTGTGGGATTTCAGGGGAATATAGCACAATATTTAAACTCATTTGTTTACCTCATATTCATATTCTTTTATTACATCAGATATAAGTGAGTCATTGAATGTTTGAGTTTTAAGCATCATAATTTCATGCTTATAAGGAGGATATGATTTGTTATCTAACAGAAATGACCGAACATAAGGTGTTTCTAATATTTTAATAATATGTTCTAGTGATGGATGATTTACAATGTAATTTAAAGCATCAAATCCAATGGTTCCAAAACCAATATTTTCATGTCGATCTTTATGAGTATCTCTTTCATTTTTACTATCATTTATATGAAAGACTTTTAAATAGCTTTTTCCTACAATTTGGTCAAATTCCATCATCACTTCATCAAAATGATGTAAGATATCATATCCTGCATCATTTAAATGGCATGTATCAAGGCAAATTCCAACACGATTTTTAGAATGTATTGTTTGAATCAAAGAAGCTAATTCCCAAAAATTTCTTCCGATTTCAGTACCTTTACCAGCCATTCCTTCTAGTGCAATCACTACATTTAAATCAAAAGTGTTTTCAATGATTTGATTAATGCCTTCACTGATAAGCTTAATTCCTATTTCAACACCTTGGTTTAAGTGTGCACCTGGATGTAAAACGATAATCTTCGAACCCATCGCTGCAGTTCTTTTGACTTCTTCTGTCAAAAAATCGATAGAAAATTGTCTTTTTTCCTTTGATGGATTAGCTAAGTTCACAATATAAGGGGCATGTATAATTACATGATTAGGATCTATTAAATGTTCTTTCATCAATGTTTTAGCTTCAGTTATTTTCATTTTGCTTAATGAATTTCGTATTGTATTTTGTGGTGGGCCCGTATAAACCATAAGGGCATTTGCATCATAAGAAATAGCCTCTTCAACGCTTCCTAGAAATTGTTTCAAGCCACCCAAGGATACGTGAGAACCAATTAACAGCATTATTTAACTCCTTTGCGATTTAAAGTTTTTTTAACTTTATCCACTTTCATTTGGTATTTTTTCTTATAACCTGGTTTAACTGTAGAAGATTTTTTAACCAATTGTTGGGCAATTGATTCTACTTTACCAGGTTGTTTGTAACGTTTTTGACGTTGGTTTCTAATTTTAGCATCAACAAATTGATGATTAACAATTTCTTTGTATTTGCATGTTAATCCTTTTTTTTCTAATTTGTCCATATAAGTATTATCATTAAATTCGTACAAAGAGATTGCGATACCATCTAAAAACATTCTTCCAGTTCTTCCGCTTCTATGGATGTAAAATTCAACGTCTCTTGGTAATTCATAATTGATGATATGCGAAATACCTTCAATATCAATTCCACGACTTATGATATCGGTTGCGACGATATATTGAAAATCAAGTGAATGGATCCGACTCATCAATTGTTTTCTTTTTCTAGCTTGTAAATCTCCATGAATTAAAGTAACATTCAATTTTCTTTCAACTAGATGAGAATATACTTTTTCTGCACTTTCTTTTTCATTACAAAAGATAATTGCTAAATATGGCTGAATCGAATCAATAATTTTGTCAAGTAAAATAAAACGATCTTGTTCTTTTGTCTTAATAAAAAAATGAGAAATGTTTAAACTAGATATTTCTTGAGGATTTACTTGAATCGAAATAGGATTTTGTAAATACTTCTTTAAAAACGGTTGAATCGATTCGGGGATGGTTGCTGAAAAAACAAGCATTTGCAAGTCTTTTGACATGGTGGATGCAATACCATCCATAGTGTCTAAAAAGCCTTCATCCATCGTCATATCAGCCTCATCAACGATAAATGTTTTAGCAGTATGACTTTTTAAAATATTCATCTTACGAATTAAATCAAATAATTTTCCTGGAGTTCCAATTGCGATTTGAGGTTGAGATTTTTCAAGTTTTTTAATCTCATCATCTCGATTGGTTCCGCCTGTAAATAATCGGATATCAATTGGATTTTTAAAAAAAGAGGCAATTTGTTTCGCAAAGTCAAAGATTTGCCTTGCAAGTTCTCTTGTAGGAGCACTGATTAAGATTTGAAGTTCGTGATTCGATTCATCTAACATATCAAAAATGGGAAGTAAATAGGCATGGGTTTTTCCAGATCCAGTCTTTGCTTCCACAATCAGATTTCGTTTTTGAAAGATTAAGGGGATTACTTTTTCTTGAACTTCTGTTAAAGAAGTAAAATTCAGTTGCTTTAAAGCGTTTTCGATTTCTTTTTTTGTAAAATTCATGTGGAACACCGTGCTTTCTTTTGATAAATCACTAACTATATTATATAATAGATGTAGTGTAATGTAAAACGATAAGAGTGTGATACGATGAAAGTGATTCGAATTACTCCAAGAGGGTTTTGCCCAGGAGTTGTAAGAGCTATAAGTTTAGTAAATAACGCAATTCAAAATCCTAATCTTCCAAGGCCTATATATATTCTTGGGATGATTGTACATAACAAACAAGTAGTCAATGATTTTACTTCGAAAGGAGTTATAACTCTTGATGAGCCAAATCGTTCAAAATTAGATTTATTGAAACAAGTTCAAACAGGGACAATCATTATAACCGCTCATGGAACTTCTGAAGATGTATTGAAAGAAATCAAGTCTAAAGGCCTAACCTTAGTAGACGCCACTTGCAAAGATGTATATAAAACTCATGATTTAATTCGACAATATTTAGCGAAAAATTATCAAATTTTGTACATTGGTAAAAAACATCATCCTGAAACAGTCGGGGTTTTAGGAATTGACTCTTCGATTATTTCAATTGAAAAAACAGAAGATATAGATTTGCTTCAACTCGACTCGAAATTGATTTTTGTGACAAATCAAACAACATTGAGTGTATTCGATTTCGAAGAAATCAAACAAAAATTAATTGACAAATTTCCTTTTGCTTTTATTTCTGAAGAAATCTGTGATTCTACTAGGATTAGACAAGAAGCCATAGTAGAAACGAACAAAAATGTTGATTTATGTTTTATTGTAGGAGATTTACGGAGTAATAATTCCAAAAATCTTGCAAGAGTAAGTGAAACCATTACAAATACAAAAACTATTTTAATTGAAACCGCTCATGATATTTATCATAAGCTACTAAAGAATGATATGATAATAAGCGTGTCAAGTGGAGCATCTACCCCTACAGAAACGACAAGTCAAGTCATAAATTATTTAGAACAATTTGATGAGTTTAATCCACTCACTTGGAAAATCAAAAATTAATGAAGTTTCTTTTAAAAAAAACTTTATTTTTATAGGTTTATAGTTTATAATAAGTGAAGTGAAATGATAAATAAGAGGTGAGAAAATGCCAAACAATCAAAAGAAACCTAATTTAACTGTCGTAGAAAAAGAAATTAAAACGTATAATCCTACTAAAAGTAAAGTTGGAAAAGTCATTATCGTAATTCTTGCTGCAGGAATGTTTTTAGCTACGGTTATTGCTGCCATTTATGGAATGATTAGCGTTTTAAAATAAAATTAAATTCCAAAATTAAAAGGACTGTAAAGCCAAACTTTGCAGTCCTTTTCTTTAGGCATTTAATAATAATTCTTTTGCACTTTGAATACTTGATTCTGTTGAGGTTTCACCTGATATCATTTCCGCAATTTCTTGAATTCTTCCATTAAAATCTAAATAAGTAGCCAAAGCCTTTGTTCGATTTGATTCTTCGATTTTTTGAACTTTTAAATGATGATTTCCAATGGCTACTACTTGTGGAATATGGGTAATGGAGATTACTTGGCAAGTAAGAGAAATCTCTTTGATTTTTTTTGCAATTTGTTTTGCAATGAAACCACTAATTCCTGTATCAATTTCATCGAATATAATGGTGGATAATTGTTGGCTTCTGATAAATATCGTTTTAAAAGCTAACATAATACGGCTCATTTCTCCGCCTGAAGCTGTTTTTGAAATAGGCTTTAAAGGTTCTCCAAGATTGGTAGATAATAAGAAATCTACTTCATCAAGACCCATCTCTTTAAATTTAGTGATATCTAAAAATGAAGCGGGTTCGTCATAATAAAAGATAATATCAAATTCAGTATGAGGTAATACCAAATCTTTTAGAACCATCTTCAATTCTTTAATAATCTTTTCAGCAATTTGTTTTCGAACTTGACTGATTTTTTTTGCTTCTAACAGACAAGTATCAAACGCTTTTTTTACATCATTTTGAGAGGTTAAAACATAATCTTCATAATTTTCTGCCTCAGATATGGAAGTTTGTAGAAGAGTAGAGTATTCCATTAATTCAGGAATCGTTTTTTTATACTTGGTTTTAAGTTTATCAAGAATATGCAATCGTTCTTGAATTTGACTTAATACGTCTGGGTCAAAATTAAGACGATGAATTTTATCAGTGATTTGTGAAGAAATATCTTCTAAGTCATAATACATTTCATTTAATCTATCATGGTTCGTTGAAAAATCTTTAGATACATCTGTCAATTTCTCATAAATGTTTTTAAGATCGTACAGATGATCTAAAATTCGTTCGTTTTCAAATATTTCTTTCATGGATTGTAAATTCAAATAGATTTTATCGAAATTTTCTAAAATACTTTCTTCATCTATTAAACGTTGTTCTTCTTCGCTAACAAGTTCATACGAAGATAACTCCTTCAATTGATACTTATACATTTCCAATTTATCATTTAAATCGTTTTTTCGTTTAATTAAGGCTTGATAATTCATAAATTTCTCTTTATATATCGACAAAGATTTATGATAATTTATGAAATAATCCGATAAAATATCGGGGTTAAACCCATCAATTAATTCCATATAAGTAGAAGGATTAATTAATCGTTGAGTGTCAAACTGAGAATGAACGTCCGCTAAATATTTCGTGATTTCTTTTAACTGTTGAAGAGTGACAATGTTTCCATTTAA
Organism: Bacillota bacterium; assembly: GCA_018818595.1. Classification (NCBI taxonomy): domain Bacteria; kingdom Bacillati; phylum Bacillota; species Bacillota bacterium. The sequence continues at coordinate 13,925 of JAHIRM010000002.1, read as the reverse complement.
TTTAATGATATTTTTGTTTTGTTGTGTGATTTCACGATAAATCGTTAATTCATCATTTTCAATCTCAATTTGAAATTGACGCAAAAGCAAATGTACTTGCTCATGATCTACTTCAAAAACTGCTTCTAACACGGCTTTTTCTTTTCCAGTACGAATCATGTCTTGACTTGCTCTATCTCCAAGCAATAAAGAAATAGCATCAATTAAGATGCTTTTTCCGGCTCCTGTTTCACCTGTGAGAACCGTCATCCCTGAAAAAAAGTATAATTCTATTTGTTCAATGATTGCAAAATCGGATACTCTTAATCGTTTTAACATAGAAAATCATCCTTAAAGTACTATTTTTGAGAATTTTTCTTAAAAAGTTTAATTAAAGTAATATTATCTAATTCATACTTTAAATACAGTTCTTCAAGACTGCCTTGTTCTATGAATTGATCTGGCAATCCTAAAATCGATAATTGATTACATAAAAGATTTTTACTTTGAGCATATTCTAAGATTGCACTGCCAAGTCCGGAAACTACAGTTACATCTTCTAACACAAAAATAGGTAATTCATTTGATAAGATAGAAATAAGTATTTTTTCATCCATCGGTTTAATAAAACGGGCATTATAAAGATTAATCGATAGTTTTTCACTTTCAATTAATTGTTTCATTCTCAGCACGTTATCTCCGTAGGTAATTAAATTTATCGTTCCATCAAACGTTAATTGTTCCCAAGAAGGATATTTAATTTCAGAATAAGTATAATGATCTTGAAATTCAAAGACAAGTTTGCTTCTTGAGTATCTTATAGCAACAGGATGTGAGGAAACATTAAATGCATAGTCAAGCAATTGAAAAGCTTCGATTGGATCTTTTGGTTGAATGATTTCCATATTTGGAATATGTCTTAAATATGCAATATCATAAATCCCTTGATGAGTTTCCCCATCATCTCCTACTAATCCAGAACGATCTATTCCAAAAACAACATGCAAATCTTGTCTTGCAACATCATGAGAAACTTGATCATAAGCTCTTTGTAAAAACGAAGAATAGATAGGAACAAAAACTTGTTTATTGTTTATCGCTAAAGCTCCTGAAAAACAGACAGCAAACGATTCACAAATTCCTACATCTATGATTTGATTTGGAAATTGGTGTTGAACCTCCCTAAGACCTGAACCGTTAATCATAGCAGGGATAATAATACGAAAATCCTTATGAGTTTTTGTATATTTTAAAATGTAGTCACTAATAATATTACTCCAAGAGTGAAGGTTTTCTTTATTTTTAACTAAAGGCAGTCCCGTTTGAATATCAAAAGAAGAAACTCCATGCCACGATCCTTCTACGTCGTTTTCTGCAGGAGAATATCCTTTACCTTTTTTAGTGATTACATGTAATACACAAGGTTGTTTCGAGTTTTTTACTAAAGTTAAATATTTCAGTAATGTTTTAAAATCATGACCATCAATTGGTCCATAATACTGTAGTCCAAATTCATCAAATATAGTCATGTTTTTCGCAAAACCTCGAAGCATATTTCCAATTCTTACTTTTAATTCATGAAATATTTTAGGAAATTTTCTTCCGGATTTCGTAGCTTTTACATAAGGTTTAGAAGAACGCATTGAATTTAATAGTTTTGCTAATGTGCCAACGTTTTTAGAAATGCTCATTTCATTATCATTTAGTATGATAATGGGTGAAAGTCCTGGTTTATGGCCTAGAAAATTTAACGCTTCAAAACTAAGCCCACTATTTAACGATCCATCTCCGACTACTGCTACAACTTTATGGGATAAATGATCCATTGATTTAGCATACTCGAAACCAGCTAGTGCTGCGATTGCAGTTGAGGAATGCCCTGCTTCCCAAACATCATGAATTGATTCTTCTCTTTTTAAATAACCAGATAATCCATCTAATTTTCTTAATTTATCAAAATCCTTTGCTCTTCCTGTCAATATTTTATGGGTGTAGGCTTGGTGTCCAACGTCAAATATAATTTTATCCTTTGGAGATGAAAAGACCTTGTGAACAGCAATTGTGAGTTCTACAACTCCTAAATTTGAAGATAAATGACCTCCTGTTTTAGATACTTTATCAATGATAAAAGAACGAACCTCTTGAGAGAGTTCGTTTAATTCATCTATTTTTAAATCTTTTAAAAATTCAGGTCCTTCAATTTTAAGTAGGTCAATCATATTCTCACCATTTATTCTTCTGGTTCTATAAAGTCTTCTAGTTTATCATCTTTCATCATTTTAACAATAATATCTTGTGCACTCTTTAATTGTTCATGACAAAATTTAGCAAGCAAAATACCTTCGTTGTATTTGCTTACAGATGCTTCTAAAGATAAATCGCCAGTTTCTAATTCCTTCACGATTGTTTCAAGTTGATTTAACGCTTCTTCAAAAGAACGTTTCTTTTCCATTAATTTTCATCCTTCCTTATCGATAATATTTGACAATTTAATTGTCCATCACTCATATAGACATCAATAGAATCATTAATAGCTACATTCGTTATATTTTTAATGATTTTTTGATCTTTTTTAATAATAGAAAATCCTTTTTTCATAATCGACAAGGGATTGACTAATTCTAATTTTTCAATCAAATTAATATATTGATACTCTGAAGTTTTAATTAAAGTCGAAAAACGATTGTGTAAATCTTGTTCTAACTTTAAAACAGCTTCTTGATGAAAAATAAGAGTTTTTTCTGGGTTTTGTTGAAAAAGTCGATCTATTGAATTGCTAAATCGTAATTCTCGTGTTTCAAAAAGTCGTTTCGGTTGAGAAAACACATAGGATGTTTTAATTTGATTAAAATGCTTTAACTTTGATTCAAGCATATTTTTCATGACAAAATTCAATTTTTGTTTTTGTGAAAACAACTCTAAAAGTATATTTTTCTTTTCTGGTACAGCAATTTCTGCAGCTGCACTAGGTGTTGGCGCCCTCATATCAGAAACAAAATCTGCGATGGTAAAGTCAGTTTCATGGCCTACAGCTGAAATGATAGGAATTCTTGATGCAAAAATGGAACGTGCAACTGCTTCTTCATTAAATGCCCATAAATCCTCAATCGAACCTCCACCTCGCCCAATAATTAATGTATCAACTAAGTTATCAATATTTGCTTTTTCAATTTGAGTTACTATTGATTGTTTTGCTTGTTCTCCTTGAACTAGTGCGGGGTAGATTATTATTTTTACAAGAGGATATCGTCTGTTAATCACATGAATGATATCTCTCACCGCAGCTCCAGTAGGTGAAGTAATTACACCAATAGATTTTGGAAAAGAAGGGATTGGTTTTTTGTTTTTATCTTCGAACATACCCTCTGCTTCAAGTTTAATCTTTAATTTTTCAAATGCTTGAAATAAATCTCCAACGCCATCTTCGCTTAAATGAGTAACATAAACTTGATAGGTTCCATAGTTTTCATAGATTGAAATATACCCTTCGACAATTACTTTTGATCCATCTTTTGGAGAAAAAGTAACTGATTTTGTGTTATTAAAAAACATCACTGCAGATATTTGAGATTGATCATCTTTTAACGTGAAATAAAAATGACCTCGGCTATGACGTTTAAAATTAGAAATTTCTGCTTTTAATAAAACGGATTGCAAATTAGTATCGTTATCAAATTTAAATTTTAAATATCGATTTAATGCAGTAACAGTTAAATATTTGCGTTCCATAAAACATCACTCATTTCATTTTTTGAGATTATTTTTGATATTATCCAAAAGCTTATTGTTGAAACTTTTTGCTAAATCATCATCAAGATTAGAATATTGTTTGGTTAAATCAATAGCTTCATTAATAACAATCTCATACGGAGTATTTGTATAAAGCAGTTCATAAACTGCATAACGGATGATGGCTTTATCGACGTAATTTAATCGATCAATTGTCCAGTTTTGAAGATTATCAATAATTACTTTATCAATGGATTGAATGTTTTCAAAAACATGGTCAATTTTTTTTAAAATAGATTGATTGGTTTTAAAACGATCATATTCTCCATCCATTTCAATTAAATAGAGCAAAGATACAATTGTTTCTCTTTCTTTTGTTCGAGTCATAATATCTCCTAATCTCTTTAAAATACCCTATTATTTTATCACGTTTTTCATAAAATATAAAGGAATATATTTGTTCTTTCAATCAGTCTTGTATACTTGAAAACAAATAAAAAGGTCGAAGTTCTAAGGATAAAGGTTTTTACCAAATTATCTTAGAAAGAATTCGACTTTTTTTATAGAAAAATTCAAAATAAATTTCTATGATTCTTTTTTATAGACAAACGCTTCATATGCATTTAAAGTGATGATTTGAGAAAGTGTTGGAAAGCTTGTTATATTTGATATAAAAGGATGAAATGATTCAAGATGTTCTATTTTCGATAAGTCGACTTCGATTTTTAATGACTTAAAATTTGCTACAACTAAATATGCACTATTTTGGTAACGATTAATATAACAAAAGGATTCATCACTTAAGATATCAATAAATTCGATTTTACCATTTATAATACTTAAATCTGTAAGTCTAAGATTCAAAATGGTTTTATACATTTGATAAATGGAATGATTATCGGATTGTTCTTTTAAAACATTGATTTGTAAATAATCACTATTTACTTTCATCCAAGGATCGTATTTAGAAAAACCAGCAAATGGTTTATCATTCCATTGCATAGGTGTCCGAGCATTATCTCTGCATCTTGCTTTAATGACTGATAAGGATTCGTCTTCACTATATCCCAAATTAAGAAAGTTTTTATATTCAGTAAACACTTCTACATCACGAAAATCTTGAATAGAATCATATTTCACATTGGTCATACCTATTTCTTCACCTTGGTAACAAATGACGGTACCCGGCATAAAATACAATGTAATAGCCAACATTTTGGCGGAACGTTCATGAAATTCTTGATCATTACCATAATGACTTACAATTCGAGGCTGATCATGATTATGCCAATAGATTACATTCCAGCCTTTTTCATCTAAAAGTTCATACCAATGACAAAAACTTTGTTTAATTTTAGAAACATGCAAATTTCCCTGCGCCCATTTTCCCATTAATTTTGAATGAGAATCATCAATATCTGCCCAACAATGACCAAATTGAATTAACATATTAAATTCATTTGAATCATATCCTACGTATTGAAGAGCTTCTTCTTTTGTGGCTCCACCTGATTCTCCTATGGTCAAAATATCGTAAGGAACAAAAATATCAGTTCCTAATTCTTTCAAATATTCATGATGCTTTGGAAGGGAAGAAAAATTTTCGTATCCAGGAAAAGTATCAGGGAAGTCCCAGTTTTTCTCTAAATGATTAGAAGCATCTACTCTAAATCCATCTATTCCTAAATCCAACCACCATTTAATCATTTTTTTCATATCGGACCTTAGATTCGGGTTTCGCCAATTTAAATCCGGCATTTTCTTGCTAAAGATATGAAGGTAATATTCATTTGTTGCTAGGTTATATTCCCAAGTTGAACTACCGAACCAGCCAATCCAACGAGTAGGTTTTTGTTTGTTGCCTTGATTATCAATAATAGGATTTTGCCAAATATAATAATCATGATATTTTTGATGAAAAGCATCGTTTGGATTTTTAGCAGCTTTAAACCACTCATGTTCGTCCGAAGTGTGATTTAATACTAAATCAGTTATTACATGCATTTGAAGCTTATGAGCTTCAAAAAGTAATTGTTTAAAGTCTTCAATGGTGCCATAATCAGGACTGATTTTATAGAAATCTCTTACATCATACCCATTATCATCCATTGGAGAATCATAGTGAGGCGAAATCCATATAATTCCAATTCCTAATTCTTTTAAATAGGTTAGTTTTTTTGTAATGCCTTTGATATCACCTATTCCATCGTTGTTTGTATCCAAAAAACTTCTTAAATAGATTTGATAAATATTTTGTTGTTGCCACCATTTTTTCTTCATTTTTCAAACCTCCATTTATCAAATCCATTATATAACATCCTTTACGTTTTTATTCATATAACAACTATGGAACCGTTTAATGAATACTAATTTAAAGATGAATGAATCGCCTCAATGGATTCACATGTTTTAAAAAAGGAACCTTCAAGGTAAGAAACTTCTTTTTCTTCTAAAAAGGATTTGGTTACAGTTGTATCCATGTGATTGTAAATGATATTACAACGATTTATTGATTCAAGATCCTTTATACTAAATAAAGTGAAACAATCCATTTCTTTTGGGAAAAGCCAAGCATAATCGTATAGTTGCAAAGAATTTAAATTACTTAATTCTAATTCAGACCAATGTTTGATTCCAAAAGAAACCTCCATTTGTTGAAAACGTTTAATGCTTGTATGTACAAATTCATAAAGCCAAGAATCATATTCATAAACAAATACGATTTTTTGAAGAGGAATTTTCGCTTTCTTCATTCGTTTTATCAACTCAAAAAGAAACGTTTGATCCGAAAAAGATGCACTAGAGAGATTAATAACAAATTTCGGGCTTTTTGTAGAGATTAAGAAAGTTGATTTCCATTGCTTTATAAATGCTTTGACAAAAAACTCATCCCATTTTTTTTGTAAATTGTGATTTTGCAATGCCTTTTGAAATAATTGAGGTTCTCCCAATAACAAAGAGCGATGAAGAGTTACTTCATATAAATCAATTTCTTGATTTTTCCATAAACCAATAGGATGATATTCAAGAAGCAATTCATCTTTGGATATAAGTGTTTCAATGTTGATTTCGATCGTTTTCATTAGATGTGTTTCTGAAGTAATGGATTTATCATAGAAAACAATATTTCCTTTATCCATTGTTTTGTAAAAAAGAGAAATGATTTGATTTTTCACTTCATTGAAATGATGCTTTTTTTGTAATACAAGTACAAAAGAATGAAAAAGCAATGGAATTTCGATTATATTATTTTTGTTAATCTTATCATAGAAATCGTTTAAAATACGAGAAATCACGCGTTTATCAATTGTTTTAAGTAAAAGATACCATCCTTGAGTATCTCCTTCATAGAGATTAATAAAATAAACTTTTGAAATCTCTTCAAACACTTCTTTCATTTGGTACGATAATGGTTCAAGCGTTTCAAATGAGTAATGTGAAAGATAAGTATCATGATCAATTAACTGAAAGTAAATTAAAGTAGATGCTTCAAGTAATTTATTAAAATCTGTTTCTAAGGCGCTTACATTTCCTAAAGAATTTACATTTTGTGAATGGATTGAAGTATCATGTAATAAATCAAGTCTTTTCAATGATGTGACGTCCTCAACCGCAAGGAATATGATGGTTTCTTGAACAATAACGGATAATTGAAGCCATTTATCAACATGTTTTGGAGAATGATAGAGTAACACCATGGTTTGTTGTTTTAAAAAATCGTCTAAATATAATTTGTTTTCAAGAGAAAAATTAGATTGCAATTCTTCAAAAGAAAAAATATCGTTTTCCATATCAAGTAATGATTTAACATTACTATCTAAAAGCGTTACGATGCCTTTTTCAATTTTCATAATGCCGCTATTGGCATTATCAAAAAAGGTTGAATATATTTTATAATGGTCGGTTTCTAGTTTTAAATAGACTAAATCAGATTGCTTTTGAGAAATGAATTTTGTCGTTACCAAAAGCAATTTATGCGCATAATCAAAATGGATGGCATTACTCAAAAAAGCAACAACAAACTGAATTCCAAAATGATTATTTTGAACTTTCAGCGAGATAACAAATTCACAATTTAGTTCTTGATGATTTAAATAATCAAATGTGGATTGAAGTTGTTCTTTTGAATAGACCTGGTAACTATCTTCTGACAAAAAAACAAGATCTAAAATGGAATCCTTGATTTCCAAATGAGAATATTGTTTATCCATTAATAGCCCTTTTTTATAAGTTTGTACTTTATAACCATCCTCAGTCAAACTAACAAATATTATTCGTTGAAACTTGCATAATTTATCAAGAGATCGGAAGCTTTCTAACACAATGTCTCTTGGATTTATAAAAATTTTTTTATCTCCAATTTCAGAAATTAAATGGAAAAACCCATCAAATTGATCGATTATTTGCATATCTTTGTTATCAAGCAAATTTATTTTTTCCTGAATTTTAGCGGCTTCGTCATATTTTCTTAACTCGTTTGCAAGAAGAACGGAAGCATCATAAAATTCTTTACGATAATTTTTAGACAAAGATGCTGAAATCTTTGGTTCGTATTCTAAATAAAATTTCCAAGCCTCTTCTAAATGGCCTAAGGCAATGTTTATATAGATATATCGGTCTAAATAGCGATTTTTAATTTTTGATTTAATGAAATATTCTTGGTATTTATCTAAGGATTGTTGATAAAACCCTTCTTGAAATAAAATGTCAGACCATACCAAAGAAAACATCGTGTTTTTCTCGGATTTATCAAAAATAAGGGCATGATTATACATGCTTTTAGCTTCTAAAATGTTGTTTTCTTTTAGATAAAGCATAGCTAGTTTTAAATACTTACTGATGACATTATTATTGGAAATGGAATCAGGTATTTCAAGCAAAGCAGAGATTGCTTTTTTATTTTCCTTTAATCCTTCATAACATACAGCCCTATAAAACTTTTGCATCATGATTTGTTGCTTATTTTGACTGATAAAACGATCTCGGTAATTGAGGGTTGCATCTAGTTCAGAAAAGTCTTCTATTTTTAACAAAACACTAATCAATTTATCAACAAAATCAACAATAATTTTGTAATCTTCATAAATTTGTTTTTCCAAAATTGATTTAATGGTACTAATGTACGCTTCGAAATCTTGTAATGATAAGTAAGTATTTAGAAGTAAATGAGTCACATCTAAAAAAACCGATGGGTCTTCACTTGATTTCGAATCGTTTTGTAGCTCAATTAATTTATTGACTAGTTCTTCGTTTTGTTCTTCGTTTAGATATTCTAAATACATTTCACGATAATTCATGTAATCACCCTTTTGACGTTTTTATAAATGATAAAAGAATTTCATTTGTTATACAATCTAAAATTTGAACATCTATTTTATCCCTTAAAATAGAAAGGACAGCATACGTTGGATGAACTGAACCTTTTGGAAAAGTTGCAGAACCTGGGTTTACAAATAAAATATTGTTTTTTTCTTCCACAAAACATTGATGCGTGTGACCAAATAAAACTAGTTGACATTGATTTTCCTCAGCATGTTGATATAACGTATAGAGCCCATTTTTTACAAAATAACGGTGTCCGTGAGTAAGTAATGTTTTCCATCCTTCAAATTCAAACATTAAATCATAGGGAAATTTTGGCTCAAATGGATAATTTCCTTTTACACCAAACACATTCATGCTTGAAAGCTCCGCTTCAGACATTTCTGAATCTCCAAGAGAAATATAACGATCTGCATTTGGATTTAAAAGCAAAATGTTTTGTACGATTTTTCGATCGCGATGATTATCGCTAAATACAACAAGTTTCATACGGTTTCCTTTTGTAAATTTATTAATAGGTTTTTCATAGCCAATCCTCTATGACTTACATCGTTTTTTTCCTTTATCGTACATTGGGATAATGTTTTCTCTAAAGTTGGAATATAAAAATAAGGATCATATCCAAAACCATTTTGAAAAATCCCTTTTTTAAGAATGTTTCCTTTTAAAATCCCTTCGTAAGTTGAATAATGATTTAAATCTTTATAATATACAATTTGACAGACAAATCTAGCATTTCGATTGCGTACATATTTTAATTTTTCAAGTAAAAACAGATTATTTGCTTCATCCGTTTGAAGAGGAGAATACCTTTGAGAATAGATGCCAGGTTCTCCATGCAAAGCCTCTACTTCAAGTCCAGAATCATCTGCGATACAAGGCAAATGATATTGATTCCAAGCAGATTTTGCCTTCAACAAGGCATTTTCAAAGAAGGATGTACCCGTTTCTTCTACATCCAAGGAACTATTTAAGTCTAATAAAGAAATCACCTCGATTTGAAGTGGTTTTAACATTTCTTTGTACTCATTAATTTTACCTTGATTTTTAGAGGCTATTAGAATTTTTTTCATTATTTCACCAAATAAAGTATATCATAATTTTTTACTCCATGCATTTTTTCTATAAAAAAAAGTCAAGAATTTATTGAAATTCATGACTTAATTCAATGTAATTATGTTTATTTCTTTAACCAAGAAGTAAACTTAGAAATAAAATCATTATGTCCTACTAATAAAATTTCATCTAACAATTCAAAAGGGGTTGTACTTGAGGGAATAATTATTTTATCGTTTCTTCTGATTGCGACAATATTTACACCAAAACGAGATCGAATCTCAAGTTCTAATAAATGCTTGCCAATTATTTTCTTTGTTGCAGTGATTGATACAAAACTATATTGTTGGTCGAGCTCTAAATATTCTAAAAAGTTCCCTGAAACGAGAATTTTTGCTAAACGTTTACCAGTAGCTTGTTCTGGCCAAATTAAATGATCGTATTCAACGCCTAATTTTTCCACTACTTTTGCATGGTATTCACTTTGCACTTTAACAAATACTTCTTTGACACCTAAATCTTTTAAAATTAACGTAGTCAAAATTGAATTATCAACATTAATTCCGGTAGCAACGATAACGATGTCATAATTTGTGATGCCAATTTCTCGTAGTGCTTCAATATCAGTAGAGTCAAGACAAATCGCATTTGTAACTAATTTTGCTACTTTTTCAATTTTATCATAATTTTTATCTATAACTAAAACATCAGCTTCTAAACTAACTAATTCTTCAATTAAGGCAAGACCAAAACGGCCAACACCAATAACTGCAAATGACTTTTTTACCATCTGTAATCTTCCTTTCAGTCAAATACTATACAATTATTATACCTAAAATCCTCTATTTGTCAATTGTTGTATCTCTTAACTAGCATTTCTTTATAGAAAAATCAAAATATTTTATCGAAATTAGTATAATTTTAGTATAATAGTTAAATAAGAGGTGAATTTATGACAGAATATGATGATTTATTTAAAGATGATAATAAAAATGATTTAGACAAATCACCTGCTCCAAAAGACTCTAATGATTGGGTATCTCATTCGATTAATCAACAAATAATTAATCGAAATCTTATTTTAATCTATGTTATTGTATTAATGGTTGTCTCTATATTTTCATTTTTGTTTTTTGCAGTAAAATATCCTGACACAAAGATAATATTAGATAATATTACATTAGTTTCAGAGCCAGAATACATTGTGACAGAAATACCAGATCAAGGGTTAAATTCAATTCCTTATTTGACTGAAGTCACAGTAGTAATGAAAAACGAAAACCAATTCACCCTTCCCTATTTGTGGGCTACCATCGACTTTTACGACGGAAACGAAACCCTTATTGGTTCTATTTCAGATGAAACTGAAGATGTAATTGAAAATGAAATTTGGACTTTTACTGGAGAATTCGCTTCAAATGATATCCCTATTTCTTACGAACTATCCTATGGGTTTGATGAACTACCTCTTTTTTATATTTTAATTAATTTAAGTCAAGTTTTTATAACTGGAATAATCTTTTTAGTAATTGATAAAACTAATTTTAAAAAAGACTGGACTAATTTTAAATTAAATCTTAAAAAGTATACCCTCCAAATTGTCGTAGGAATACTCATTGTCTATACTGTTTCCATTTCTTCACAATATTTATTAGAATTTCTAGGTCAAGCATCCACATCAGAAAACGAAGTAATGATTGGTTCTATGTTTTCTACGGACATACTAAATCTTGTATTATTATTCTTATTGCTTTGTGTCTTTACTCCGATTGTTGAAGAGTTGGTCTTCCGAAAAGTACTATTTAATTTTGTAGAAAAAAGATTTGGATCTATTTTAGCTATTATATCTAGTGGTGTGATTTTTGGATTGATGCATGTAATTTCTTATGGTGATTTTATTCAGGCCATTCCTTATGTTGGAATGGGCATAGTATTTGGCTATATATACTTTCGAGCAAATAAAAATATTTATGTTCCAATTGCCGTCCATTTTATAAATAACTTTATTTCTTACTCGCTCTATGTATTAATGGTATTTGGCTTTCTTAATTTATAAATAAAAATACAAATAAAAAACTGATTATGAAAAATAATCAGTTTTTTTTATAAATATTATTTAACGTACAGAATCTTTTAAGACTTTACCAGCTTTGAAAGTAGGTGCTTTTAAAGCAGGGATAGCGATAATTGCGCCAGTTCTTGGGTCATGTCCAGAACGAGCTTTGCGTTCTTTAACTTCGAAAGTACCAAAACCAGTTAAGACAACTTTTTCACCTTTTACCAAAGCTTCTTGAACGGCAAACACTGTAGAGTTAAGAGCTTTTTCGGCATCTTTTTTTGTTAAATCAGCTAATTCAGCAATACGGGCTACTAATTCAGATTTGTTCATATCTTATATCCTCCTATTTATTATTAATTTTATTATAAGTTCATTATTTATAAATTGCAAGGGATGTGCTAAAAAAAAACGTTTTTTTTTCTATATTTAGCCATTACTGTCTTTTTCGAAGAATCATTTTGATTGGAGTGCCTTCAAAATCAAAGCGTTCACGTAGTCGATTCTCCAAATAGCGGTAGTAACTGAAGTGCATACAATCACTATCATTGACAAACAAAATGAAGGTTGGACACTTGCTTTTTACTTGAGTTGCATAGTATACTTTTACTTTTGCTTGATTGTGTTCTTTTGGCGGATTTAAGAGCATAGCTTCTGAAATCACTTCATTTAAAACGCTTGTCGAAACTCTTCTTTGATAGTTTTCAAAAGCTTTTTCAACAATTGGAAAAAGCGTATGAATTCTAGCTTTTGTTTTTGCCGAAAGAAAAACAACTGGCATATAAGTAATAAATTGAAACTCTTGTCTGACTTTTTTTGTCCATTCTTGCATGGTTTTATCATCTTTTTCAAGAGTATCCCATTTGTTAACGACAATCACCATGGCTTTTCCGTTTTCTAAAGCATAACCTGCCACATGTTTGTCTTGTTCTTGAATTCCTGATTGTGCATCAATAACAAGTAAACAAACATCACTTCTTTCAATTGCTTGCATGGCTCTTAATGCACTATACTTATCGACAGATTCGAATATTTTTCCACGTTTTTTTAGACCAGCTGTATCAATTACTACATACTTTTGTCCATCTTTCATAAAAACAGTGTCAATGGAATCAGTTGTGGTACCTACAATATCGCTTACGATGACTCGTTCAAAACCTAATATAGCGTTTGTTAAAGAAGATTTTCCTACATTGGGTCTACCAATAATGGATAAACGCAAGTATTCTTCCGTATAATCGTCTTCTAAATCTAGTGGTAGTTTAGAGACGATCTTATCTAAAAGATCTCCCATGCCTATTCCATGCGTTCCTGAAACGGATACTACGTCTTCGCTTCCAAGTTCATAAAAATCATAGATGTTTTCTAAAAACTTTTGATTATCAACTTTATTAACTGCAATAATCACTGGTTTTTTTGACATATATAACATTTGCATAACTTCTCTATCATCTGAGAGTAAACCTGTCCTTACATCAACAATAAATACAATAACATGACTCTCTTCAATGGCGATTTCTGCTTGAGCTTTGATTTCAGTCAAAAAAGGTGCATCGCTAATCTCGATGCCCCCTGTATCAATTACACTAAATTTTCTGCCAAGCCAATCAGCTTTTCCATAAATGCGATCTCTTGTGACTCCTGGAGTATCGTCAGTTATGGCAATTCTTTCACCAACAATTCGATTAAAAATTGTTGATTTGCCTACGTTTGGTCTGCCTACAATGGCGACAACTGGTAGCATAATATCACCTTTTTTTTGAATGTTATTTTTTATATTTTT
>JAHIRM010000001.1 GCA_018818595.1 Bacillota bacterium | reverse complement strand
GCTAAAAAATAGATATGATTGTTTTATTAAAGCATTAGATTTAAGAAAGGTTTGCTTAAAATGTTTAGAATATGAGGAGTATGAAGATTTAATGCAAGATGATGACAGATTCAAATACATTCACGACATGATTTTAATGAAGAATGAAATTGGTTCAATGTATATGGCTAATAGGGTTTCAAACAACATAATTAAAGAAGATTACTTGTCATTGATTAGATATATTCATGGTTATCAAGCATATAATGATAAAACACGAAAAGCATTGAGAAATTTAACCTTGGACAAAAGAATATATTCCGAAATTCTATACAGCATGGTTCAAAAAGACGCGTACAATAAAATTGAAGCGAGTCTAAATAATTTGAAAGGATATCTATAATGGAAAAATATGAACAGTTAATATTACAATTTAATGAATTAGTAGACAAAATCAATGCTTATGAAGTTTTAATTGAAAAACAGCAGAAGCTTTCAATGGAAAAACTTACTATAATGAATAATCTTTTCGAAGAGCAAAAGAAAAATTTTGAAGAATTAAGAAATAGCACTTCATTTTATGAATCGATATTTATTGAAAAATATGAGAATATAGTTGACATACTTAGTAACAAATTGATTAACATGATTGTGCAAATGACTGACAAGAAGTTACTTGAGGTACAAGATGTTGCATTCCCTGTAACCGAAGCATTCATCGAAACTAATAGTACATTACAAAACATCAAAGATGCAATTGAAGTGTTAGATAAAAAACTAGAAAAAATTGGTATTCTTGATGAGAAAATGCCGATGATTTTAGATCAATTATCCAAAACTATTACAACGAGCAAACATGCATTAAATGAAACTATGCAAGAAAATGATAAAGAGTACGATTTGGGTGCATTATCATATGAAAAATCAATCAATAAGTTCACCACTAAAGATAAAAATGATTCTTCTAAGAATTCTATTTTATATCAAGACAATTTAGATAAAATGAAGGATGAGTGCAAAGCAAAAGTAGTGAAGTATTCTCAGAAAACAGTTTTATCGAACAATGGGTATAATAAGCTAAATAATGCAATAATCAGCATTTTTAAGAGAATCGATCAAGCAATGGATTTAGATAATCTTGAGAGAATACATAATGAAGGAATAGATCAGTTAACAAAGATTATCTTGGAAGAAGGTATCTAGTATTGAATAACAAATCAAATATAGAATTAATAGAACAACTAATAAAAAATAGAGAGTCGTTAATTTCCAAAAGACTATTTAAACAGGTCAAGTCAATAAACGAAAGAATAAAAGCACTACAAAAAAAGGATAGAGAGTTGAAGCAATACTCTCTTAATGAATTAATCACAACACACAAATCACCTCTTTCGGTTAATTTTTCAAAAATAAAGCCATTCTTAGATGAGAGTTTAAAAAGTTTGATTAATGCAGACAAATTTATTGAAGGAAATAGAAATAATTTTGTTATTCTAAATAAAGAACTATACAATCTCGAAATAGGCAATTATACAAACACAAGCAACGATTTTTTCTTTCAAATGCCCAACAAAGGGATTAAAAATGATTTTATTTTTCATTTCTTTGCAGAAAAACCTGATGGAGGAAACCTTGTGTTTCTTGAAGAAGCATTGTATCAGTATTTATCCGATAATAATGTATACCTGCCTTTTCAAATAAATGGTGAGTTTTTATTTTATAGAAACTCAACATTACAAGATGATTATTCTATGATAAAAAAAGGAAATTACAATGAGGTTTTAAATTCTTACATAAATAGAATCAACACTAAAAGTTTCTGTGTAAAAATATTAGAAGACATGTTTAAAGTCCTTGTATGTGGACTAGCATTTGAAGAAGCTCGATATATGTCTGAATTCATAATAATGGTAAGAAAAATATTTTTAGTTACCTATGAGAGAGTTAAGCAAAATGAAAAATTTGGTTTAGTAGTTAACGATAATTATAAATTGAAAGATGATTTTGAAAATGCTTTATCAGATGTAGAAAGATTGAAGCAATTCATTGTTCAGATAACTGGATTAGAGAATTATAAATTCCCTATTAAAATAGCAGGTGAAAATTCCAAAAAAGATGATATACCTATAAAAAGAAATTCTGAAGATTTAGTTGATTTAGGACTAAATCACATGAAAGAAGAAGAATATGAGAAAGCCTATACTTGCTTTTTAGAAGCATCAAAAATGGATGATAGTTATGGATACTATAATCTTGGCATTATGTTTGAAGAAGGAAAATATGTTGAGAAGGACCATTCAAAAGCATTTGATTATTATATTAAAGCCTCAGAAAGAGGAAATCAGGTTTCGATGTATAAACTTGGACTAAGGTTTTTTACAGGTGATTTTGTTGAAAAGGATCCTTTTAAAGCATTTGATCTATTTTCAAGTGCAGCCAGTGGATACTTACCTGCATTGTATATGATGGGGGAATGTATGTTTTTAGGTCTAGGAACAAGTAAAAATACGAAAAAAGGAATAGAGTTAATTGAGGAAAGCATAAAGCTTGGATTTCCAAACGGATGTTTTTTTCTAGGTAATAGTTGTTTGTTCGGTGAAAATATACCATTAAACTACGACAAAGCTTTATTGTACTTTAATTTAGGGCTAGAGAAAAAAGATTCCAACTGTGCGTATCAATTAGGGTATATGTACATGAATGGTATTGGCGTTGATAAAAATATTCCTAAAGCGATTAATTATTATGAAACTTCTGCTAATCAAGGACTAATATTAGCAATGAAAGTATTAGCTGAATATTACTTGGATAATGAATACAATCAATATGACATAGACAGAGCCCAAAATTATATTAGAATGTGTATTACATATGGTGATGAAGATGCAGTAGATTGGTTGAAATCTCTAACGTAATGGAGTATTAAATACTAAGAATATTTGATTTATTGTGACTAATTAATAACAGGACGCTTCTTGAACTGCATTTACTTGGTCTAATTATGGTGTTAGTATATTTTTGAGGGAATGTATCACTAGAGAGGTTTTTTAATTAGAATATTAAGTAAAAGGGGAATAATTATGTCGTTTTCAATATATTATATGTTAACACCTAGGTGTTTATTGAATTGTGGCTACTGTTTTAGAGATACAAGTCGAGAGTCATTAGCTCGCGAACTAAGTTTGGAAGACAAAAAAAGAACAGTTACAACTCTAGTTGAAAACCTAGATATCAGAAAAATAACCCTTTCTGGTGGTGAACCAACAATCATTGGAGGTGTAGTCTTAAAAGACTTTTTGGAACTTATAGAACATATTAGAATATACAAGAAAAAATATCCCGACTTACGCATTGAGTTATTAAGTAATGCAATATTACTTGATAAAGATATATTATTAAAACTTGTTGGGATAGTAGACAGAATTACTATTACTCTAGATACTATAAACGAAGACGTTTTAAATGAAATTGGCCGAAACACAGCAACATACAAAGACTATTTGGGTAGATTTAGACAAAGAATGATAGATATGCATGAACTTGGTTTTGAAACCAAATTACATACTGTTATAACACCTGTAAATTATGATTATTTAGAGGAATTAGCAACGTTTATAAAACAATCCAATTATCTGTTTAAGATTAATCGTTGGAAATTTTATCAGTATATGACCTATGATGATCCAATCAAAGATGCCATATATGAGATTGATGATGAAAGATATCATGCAATAACTTTGAAAATCAGTGAAATCCTTTCAAAGACTGATATCGATGTTACCTTTAAAGATAATAAACTAATGATTGATTCAATGTTGAATCTAAATCACGATGGCCGTTTGGAACATGTGACAATTGATGATGGAGCAAAAAAGAAATATTTGTCAAAACAAATTTGGAATTATTCAAATTTAGATGAGCTCTTGAAAGATATTAATCTATCACTAGAAAAATTTGAATTTTATCATGGTTTTTCTCATGAGTAAAAAAGTACTATTGACAATGGATATTGATTGGACAAGTGAAGCGGTTATCAAGTTAGCTTTAGATTGGGTTAAATCTCTCAATATTCCATGCATTTTATTCCAAACACATTATAGTGAAACCATATATAATGAGCATTCTAAACTTTTCACAAAGGAGTTGCATCCCAATTTTTGTGATGATAGCGATCATGGTAATAGCATTGAATCTATAATTCATCATATCAATCAGTTGGAGCATAGAGGTCTGTCTATTAGAGCACATAAATATAACATGCCATGTGAAGCTTTAAAAATCTATGAAAGTCTTGGATTTAGATTCAGCATGAACAATTATACTGATATGAAGTACCAGCATTCATATCAACGTGTTGGGGAATTATATGAACTGCACACTTTTTTTGAAGATGGATTTTATTTAAAAAATAGATATCCATTTGATTTAAATCACACATTAGATAGAATGACTACAGATGGCATTTATGTCTTTAATGTCCATCCGATTCATTTAGCTTTTAATCCTAAAGAATACAAACAAACTCGACAGTTTAAGGATGAAATGACAAAAGAAGAGTACAGAAATATTAATGATACCTTTATTAGAGAGCATAGTTTTTGTGGTTATGGTATTAAATCATTTGTGACTGAACTAATCGATCAAATAAAGAAGAACGATATTCAGTTTATAAGTATTGAAGAGGTTACACTATGATTAAATGTGTTGTTTTTGATATTGGAAACACGCTCATTTCAAAAAGCGGAAACAATGTTGTGGATTCAGTTTTAAAATCCGATATAAAAAGACTTAGAGAACAAGGATTAATCGTTGGTGTTGCTTCAATGAGAACACTTTCATTATCTAAAAAGTTGCTACAAGGTATCGACTTTGATTTTTACATATGTTTAAGTGGTGCTCAAATATATATAAATGATTCATTAAATTATGATCAACCCATAGAAAATATCACATCCAATCATTCATGCATCGTTTACTATAGTGAAAAAGAAACATACTCATTAAGTGAGGAATGTGCAGTTAAAGCAAGAAATAAAGGTTTTGTTGTAGAAGATGTGAAAGACAACCATGATGGTTCTTTATACAATGTAGCTTTAATCGATATAAATCATGAAGATATAGAACCTTATAAGTCTAGATATCATACTGAGTATTGGAGTAAAATTAGCGTACTCGTGTTACAAGATAAGCAATCATCTAAAGCGAATGCAATAGGATTTATTGCTAAATATTATGACTTAAACATGTCAGAAATTTTAGGTTTTGGTGATGGTCCAAACGATATCGAATTTTTATCAATATGTGGCACATCGGTGGCAATGGGGTATGATTATAAGGAACTTGTGGATTCAACTACATTTCCAACAGAAAAAGAATCAAAATTAGGTGTTTCAAAAGCTTTAAGAAAATTGAAACTAATTCAAGACACAATCATACTGTTTATAGAATCACTTCATGACATTGGTGGTATGGAGATTCATGGTCAGTATTTTATTGAATACTTTAAATCTATCTCAAACTTATATGTTATAACCCACAACAATGATAAAAACATGTTAGCTTTCATGAATGGAGAATGGGTTAATGAATATATTGATGATATAAGTGATTTTGTTAAAAAAATTGATTCTTATCATACTATGATTTTTTTCAACTCAGGACACTGGATTGGAGAAATGACAAAAATAAAAACGAACATTAAAAACTCAGTCGTTTTTTATCGAACAGGTGGCAATGATATCATATCTGCACCTACTTTTGATGAGAATCATAATCCATCATATAGAACTAATTATTGGAGAATTACGATTAATCAATGTGTTGACTACTTAATTACAAATAGTCGTTTGACTGAAACTAGATTAATAGACTTTGGAATTAATGAGTCGTTATTTAATAGAGTTGTTGGGGGCATAGACCTTAATAAAATAGCGTATTTCAGAAACCACATAAAAAGCATTCGAGAAGAATTGATGTTTGAGAAGCAAAAAACAAATTTAGTTACTGTTAGTCGTTTTGAACCTTATAAAAGAGTTGAGTTGTTACTAAAAACTTTAATGCTCTTAAATAAAGACTTGTTTCACCTATATTTGATTGGAGATGGACAACAATTTTCTGAGCTTTACAGTAAATATCATCATTTAAAAAATGTGACTTTTTTAGGAAGGTTAAATCATGAGGAATCATTGAAATTTATCTGCTCCAGTGATTTTTATGTTCAGTTTAGTGGTGATACTGATACGGATCTAAATGGTGTTAGATATATTCATACTGAAGGCATGGGTAGAACAATTCTTGAGGCTATAACTGCTAGAACACCGATTATAGCAACTAAATGTGGTGCTTTTCCTGAAATTGTATCATCTGAAAATGGGATATTAATCGATAGTAATGATCCTAAAAAATTAGCAGAAAAAATCGTTGATGCTACGTTCATGAGTTTTAGTGGTGACTCAAATGATTGCTACGATTTTAGCACGATATTCGATCAGTATTTAAGGATATGGAAGGGACGGGGACATGGATAAGATATTGATAATCGCCGCAAAATTATACAACGACCCTACCGGTGGTGGAGGAACAGTTGTTAAAAACTTAATAGATATGTTTATTGAATCATTTGAAATCGATTTGGTTCTGTATAGAACCCCAACAGAAAATATCTATCAACATAAACAATTAAAAACCTATTTTCATCCTGTTTCATACAGACATGACAATAAGTTTGAAAGACGCATATTAAACTATAGAATCAATTTAGAACTATTAACCAATAAATACGATTTCAATGTTTATCGAAAAATCATTATTGTCCATATCAGTAAAATGTTTGGCTTTGAAACATTGGAAGAAAAGTATCTAAGCAAAATGATTCTATTTCCCATGTACTTAACGCCTTCTTATAAAAGATCTAATGAAATTGTTCCATTAGAATATATAGATTTAGAACAAAAAGCATTAAATGCTGTAAGCAAAATAATTACACCAAGCGAAAGTGAAAAGAATGATTTAGTCAGTTTTTATCATATTAATGCTGAAAAAATTGAAGTGATTCATCGTGGTGTTAATGAAGTTTTTTTTAGTTCTCCAAAAGATAAATTTACTAACCCATTGAAACTGATTGTTGTATCAACCATAAAAGAACAAAAAAATGTCATAGAATCAGTGCAAATGATAAGTAAACTTAGAGATTTAGGTTTACAAACAAAGTTAACCATTATAGGTAGAGTAGAATCAAGAACTCTTTATGAACAAATGATTGACTACATTAGATTAAATGATTTAATAGATAATGTCATGTTGATTCAAGATCTTAATCAAACAGAATTAGCCAATCAACTGAAAAAATCAGACATATTAATACTGCCTTCTTTGTGGGAAACATTTGGTAGGGTTGCCTATGAAGCTATGGCAGCTGGATTGCCAGTGGTTATGAGAAAAGGCATAGAATGTTTCACAAATTTATATGGTAAAGTTTATATTTTACAATATAAAACCATAGATGAAGCAGTTACATTAATTCAAGAAATTGTTAAAGAACCTGCTAAGTATCTTATGTTATCATCGAAAGCGATCGAATACGCGATACAGTTCTCATCTATGATTGAAAGTAAAAGGATAAGGGAGGTAATAATGTGCAAGGATTAGTTATTTTAGGGACTAGACCAGAAGCAATCAAGCTCATTCCAATTATTAAACATTTGAAAGAGTCAAATATACCAATTAAAATATTATCAACAGAGCAACATTCTGAAGCAGTACACCAGCTATTTATTGATAATAATCTGAACATAGATATAAAAATTGAAATTATTGTTCACACGAATTTATCAGTTCAATTATCACATTATCTATCTGAATTTAACAGGCTTATAAACAACGTAGTTTTTAGTTTTGTGATTGCACAAGGCGATACATTATCGGCATATGCAGGCATGCTATATGCCTACTTGAATAAAATCGATTTTCTCTACATTGAATCCGGATTAAGAACTTTTGATCTGTATAATCCATTTCCTGAAGAAGGATTAAGAGTTATGATGAGTCATGTTGCCAGGATGAATTTTGTACCAACTAACAAAGAAAAAGAATATTTAATAAATGAAAATATTGATTCATCAAAAATCATGGTTGTTGGTAACACAGGTATAGATTATATTTCAAGTTTTATTCAGGAAAATGAACATAGATATCAGAAAAATAAAATTCTTCTAACTGTTCATAGAAGAGAAAACTGGGAGTTTCTTGATGTGTTTTTTTCTAAGCTAGCAAACTATTTAGAAAAAAATCCGCACATAACACTCATTTACCCTATGCATTTTAATACCAGTATTCAAGCAAAAGCACATCATTATCTATCTATTAGTCATAATGTTCAGATGTTACATGCTTTAAGTAGCAAGGAGTTCTATAAACATCTACAAACATGTGAACTAGTTATTACAGATAGTGGCGGTGTGCAAGAAGAAGCCACTTTCTTAAACAAAAAAACAATCATCATAAGAGATAAAACCGAAAGATACTATCAAAATCAGCAGATAAGAAATATGTCAATAGAAGATGATCAATTATTTGAAGCGATTGATGACATGTTGAAAAATAATCATCAATCTTATGGTTTTAACCATACATATGGTGATGGTAAAGCATCGTCTAGAATTGTTAATTGGATCAAAAGGAGTATTTAAAGTGAATATTACAGTTGTTGGATTAGGGTATATTGGATTGCCTGTAGGCATTAAGTTAGCAGAATCAGGGTTTGATGTAAATGGATATGAAATTGATGAAAAGAGATTAGATGATATTAAAAATAAAACATTTAATAGTCAAGAAAATGAACTGTACACTAGATATGATGAAGTAAAAGATAAGTTTTTTCTTACAAATGAACTTCTCGAATCAGACATATACATCGTCACAGTTCAAACGCCTATAAATAAACATCAAAAAGCAGAATTGACATATGTAAAAAAAGCTTTTGAAAGTTTAGCTAAGAGAATAAAAAAAGATGACTTGATTATATTAGAATCAACGGTTCCACCCAATTCAAATAAAGAGTTCATTGAGTATTTATCTAAACTTTCCAATCTAAAAGAGGATGAGTTTGATTATGCTTATTGCCCAGAAACAATTCAACCAGGAAATGTTTTTAAGGAATTAGAATCAAATTCAAGAGTCATAGGAACAACAACCGAAAAAGCTTTTAATAGAGCACATCAAATATATGCATCAATTACAAAAGGAAAAATTACTAGAACATCATTTTTAATCGCAGAACATGTTAAAATAATGCAGAATGCATATAGAGATTATGAAATAGCATTTGCAAACGCATTATCGATTTATTGCGATGAGCAAAGTATGAATGTATTTGAGCTGATCGAGCTCATCAATGATCACCCTAGAGCTAAAGTATTGTCGCCAGGAATAGGTGTTGGAGGGCATTGTTTGCCAATTGATCCATTATTTATTTTGGAGCAAAACGAGTTTGAACCAATAAGACTAGCTAGAAAGATTAATGACCAAAAAACAAACTATGCACTAAAGAAAATTTTAGACTTAGGTGTTAAAGATGTAATCATCTTTGGAGCAACTTATAAACCCAATTCAGATGATATAAGACATTCACCTAGTATAACTCTAGCGAAAGATTTAAAACAATGTGGTGTGAATGTCAGTTTTTGTGAACCAAATATTAAAGAAGACTACATTGAAGGATTTGCTAATATTAGATTTCAAGAAGCAATTGTTAGTAAATGGTTAATTGTAATTGCTCAAAAACACAACTACTTTTATGATAATAAAACACGTTTTGAAAGTAAAAATCTATTAGATTTTGTTGGTTTGTTAGAATTGTGTTGCAAAAAATCTAAACAAGCACTAAGATAAACCCTTCAGTCAGTTTTCGATTTGAAGTATGGTAAGCCAGTATTTGTAATAAACAAAGAGGTGTGTTAAATCATGCAAGAGAGTTGTAAAATTTTACAAGGGTGCTTATTTTTGTTCAGAGGTGTATAATTATATTAAAAAACATAAATAAGCAAACAAATCTTGCCTAAGACAGACTAAAAAACTATAACCATAAACGGAGGCAGTATGCAATTTGAAGACGCAAAAATAATAATAAGAAATAATATTGCAATGTGGCGAGAAATTGAGACGATTAATAACCAGTACAATAAATACAACTTTGATACTATAAAAGCAGAGCCTATAAAATATGAAAAACGCACAAGTAAAGCGAAATACGGTAAATCGATGTTTGGTGGCAAATTAGTTTTATTTAGCTCATTTGACTATAAAACATTTTTATCTGGGAAAATATTTGAAGAAATGACAGTTTATACACCATTAATTAATAAATATAATGATATTTTCGTGATATTTAGTGAATATGAAAAGAAGGTTTTGAAAGTTTTTGAAGCAAAGAGACTTTACAAGGATATATCAACCGCGCCTTGCGATAATAGAAATTGGTTTGCCAAAAATTTAGGTATGACAACGGAAAATAGATTTAGAGAACTCAAAAGATATGAAGAAGAGTTGCTTAATGCAAGAACTTTCAGCCCACAATTCCCTTATGTCATATTACGTTTAATGGCAACAGTATTGTATGATAACTACAGTAGAGATGTTAAATATGAATTTAAAGATATTTTAGAATGTTATCAGATGGCTTTGGAAAAAGAAGGAAAAATGACATTTATTCAACAACAACGCGCTGTTCTTTCTGATGACAAACGTTACAACATAATGAAAAGAGATGGTTTCAGGTGTTGTATTTGTGGAGCAACAGCTACCGATGGATTTCGGTTGGAAGTCGACCATATTATGCCAGTGTCAAAAGGTGGGAAATCAACGGATGATAATCTTCAAACGTTGTGCGAGAGATGTAACAAGGGAAAAAGAGATAAAGTATAAAAATTTACTTACTAGGATTGAGTCCATTTCTTTTTCAGTATTATAACAGTATATTTTGTTTCATCATATAAGTTAAGAGATTAAAAGCCAATCTAGTATTTTGAGATTTCTTTAGATTGCTAGATGAGTTCATTAAGAAAAAATCAATAAAAATGAAAAACAGTTTCATAACTCTTTCTTAAGCTAAAGAAAGGCATGGAATTTAATCATGAAAGGGTGGTGCTTGTGCCAGATATTTTAGCGATTGTCATTCCATCTTCTAGTAAAACTGGAAAGAACGGGATTGACTATAAGAATTATTTGTTAGCCTATAAATCATTTACTTTAGGTAAAAGAATTTTTGCTAAAGTGAGTTCAGCGAAGGTTGATTCTCAGTTTAGTGAAAGATTAGCTGCTGATGTGTTTGGTTTTGATGTTGACCATTCAACTAATCTTGATGGATTAGATCCAATAACAAAAGAAACATATGAAGTTAAGGGTACAGGTTTTTCTAATAATACTGCTCATTTTAATCCGAATAATCAAGCTGATCATGTTATTTGGGTAAAGGTAAGAAATGGGTCAATTGAAATTAGAGAAATTGATACTGATATTTATAATCACCTAGATCAAAGAGGTTTTGTGAATATTAACAAACATATGAATCAAATATCCTGTGTAACATACACTTATTAAGGGTGCTAAAAATATACCAGGGGTGCTAATTTGTATTACAATAGGTTGCGTCACACATTAGCAGAGCATAGGTTTGATACGACAATATCAAGCCTTTTTTTGTTGAAAAATATGTGATTTCCACTGTTTTTTCTTGAATTTGATATAATTTAAGTTCTTTTTATAGATTT